>JBGTHE010000343.1:0-3514 GCA_041746335.1 Lysobacterales bacterium
AGGCCGTCGAACATGAACCAGCCCACTCGGGGAATGGCGCTGTAACTGTAACGGTTACGTCGCCCGGCAACGCGCTGGTTGATGGTGCCGAATTCGAGGTTGGTATCATCCAGCCGCTCTTCTTTAGTCTGGCCGGTCTTGAGATTAAACCGCCAGCGGTGCAGCCTGGGTTGCAAAAGGCTTTGATCGAGATAGGCCATCATGCGCTCCAGTTCCGGCGGTGCGCCGGGGTACTTGCCGGGCACCGGTTTTTCCTGGAAGTAGCCGTCCATCACCACTTCATCGCCATCTTCCCAGGCGTTCAGCCAGTGCAGAACATAAGTGGGCGCTCCTTCGAACCACATCACCGAATCGGCATCGCCATAACGGGGCAGGATGGCGAAACGTGAGGGAATATCGCGGTAAAAACGCGTGGCGTGAATATCCTGTTTGAGCAGTTCCGGATCCCAGAACACCGGCAGGTCGTTAAGGATAGTGTAGTTCTCGGAAAACGCAATGTCGTGAGGCAGACGCGGCCCCGGAAAGCGGATCGGAGTGTAGTGTTTTAACTTGTTGTCGGGGCCCACCACGCCGTAGTGGAAGTAGGGCTCGTATTTCGAATAATTGAAAAACAGCAGCTCACCGGTGCGTTCATCCAGCTTGGGATGGGCAGAAATGCCATCCAGCGGCACCCAGGATTCGGTGCCTAACTGCTCGAGTGTGTAAGGGTCGAGGCGATAACCTTCGCCGCACTGGTAAAACGTTGACAGCACTCGCCCGGCATGCACGATTACATCGGTGGAAGAAGCATCTTTCAGATGGCCGTGTGCGCCCCAGCCTGGCCGCACGGACTTTCTGGGATGCTCCATCAGCCCGGCCCAGAGTGAGCGGCCGGCTTCCTGTTCAGCCATAAACGCCTTGGTGCGCACAAAGCGATTGCGATACTCGGCCTTGCCGTCTGCCAGGCTGATCATGTGGATCATGCCGTCGCCCTCAAAGGGGTGATAGCGGCCTATGGCCTCATGCACCGGGTTTTCAGTATTGCGCAGGTAGACACCGTCCAGATCACGGGGAATTTCACCGATTACCTGCATGTCGCGGGCATCGTATTCCTCATAGTTCGGCGTCCAAACACCTGTCATGTAGGGATGGTTATTGGGCGCAATCGTGGGCTTGATGCGATTGACTACTTGGGCGCTCATGTTGCGTCTCCGCTACTACGGCCACGTTTGGGCGGCCAGGGAATAAATGAAGAAGTGCGTTCCAGGTATTCGACATACCCCGGTCGGCTTCGTTTCAGGCGACGTTCCAGCAGGGCAGCGCCGCTCCATTTGATCAGTGTCCAGGTCAGCAGGGCGGGGCCAAAGAAGCTCCACATACCGAGGCTGGTTTCCGCAGCAATCAGGTACAGGCCCCACCAGACGCAGGCATCACCGAAATAATTGGGGTGGCGCGTATAAGCCCACAAGCCCTTGTCCATGACTTTGCCGTGATTGGATGGATCGGCTTTGAATTGCGCCATCTGGTGGTCGCCCACCGATTCGAAAAAGAGTCCGATGGCGGCCAGAACGATTCCCACCCAGGCCAGCACACCCAACTGCAAGGGCTCAGCTTGAATCATGCCGAGCTGGACAGGCAAAGACACGATCCAGAGGATCGGCCCCTGCAGCAGGAATACTTTGGTCAGGCTGGCCACGTGTACATTGCCGGAAGATTTTTCCAGCATAGCCACATAGCGCCCATCAGGCCCTTCGCGTCGCCAGCGCAGAAACAGGTAAGTACCCAGGCGCAGGCTCCAGATGGCTGTGATGACGAGGATAAGCGTGCGGCGGTCGGTTTCTCCTCCCGTCATGTAGTAGGTCATCAACGCCACAAACAGAAAACCAATGGCCCAGAAACTGTCAATAAACGACACGTCTTTGAGTGGAATGCTGATCAGCCACAAGCCCACCATGCAGACCATCAGCATGATGAAATTACACAGCAGAATATTGGTGACTTCATTCATTTGCTTTTCTCGATGAGTTTTGGTTCCGCCATTGGATTTGGCCTAGCGCCCGGTGCTGACGGTGTCGGTTTTCAGCATGTCGGCCATCTGCTTTTCCATGAATCCCGGATCACGCGCGATCGCGGCCCGCACATTCACCGCAAAGGCGTCGGTATCCACTTCGTTGATGTTCTTTTCAATCGCGCGAATGCCGGCTTTGGCCACCGTGTCCGGAGATTCCTTGCGGCCTTCCACGTGATCGGCCATACGTGTATCAATTGAGCCTACGATCAGGCTGCTCAGTTGCGTACCCTGATCTGCCAGCTCGGCACGCACGCTGGTGGTGAGTGCACGCGCGGCAAACTTGGAAGGCGAGTAGCCACCCATTTTCGGCACGACCAGTATCGCTGCGGCTGACAGCACGTTGACGATCGCGCCGCCGCCATTGGCCGCCAGTACCGGCGCAAACTGCCGACACATGGACAGAACGCCGAAGTAGTTGACCTCCATTTCCTGGCGGGCAGAGCTCATATCAGGGGCCCCGAGCAAGGTCTGGTGATTGAACGCACCGGCGTTGTTAATGACGACGGAAACATCAGGACAGTTGCGGGCTGCGGCTGCTACCTGTTCTTCGGACGTCACATCCAGCTCGACACCGATAGCTCGCCCTGGAAACTCCTGTTCCAGATGCGCAGCGGCTTCGCGGGACCGTGAGCCAACATAAACCTTGGCGGCGCCCGCGTTCAGCAGATGGCGCACAAAGGCTTCACCTATGCCCCGGTTGCCACCGGTTACGATTGCCACGCTGTCTTTGACTTTCATGCCAGGCTCCGGTCCGAGTTCGTATTCGGGTTCATGTCGGTGTCTCATGTGCGTTCATGCCTGAATAACTCCCCACGATGAAGTCTCGGCGTACAGCGCTTCAATTTCATCTTTGCGATTTTCTGCGGCCAGTGACTGGTTCAGCGTGCCCTTGTCGGACAACTCATGCAGCGCAGCATTTGGCAGCTTTTTCATGAAGCTGAAACGGCGCACGGCCTTGCTGCTGGATGGAAAAGCCTGGTTGTAGGCCCGTATTTTCGATTCAATAAATTCCAAAACTCTGGGGTGCACCAGTAAATCAGCCAGTTCGGCTTCAGGCTCGCGCGCGATTTCACGCAATCCGGCCAGGCTGGGGACTCCCAGGACGGCCAGGTAGTCGCGATTCAGCCCGCACAGCAGCAGCTCGCTGAGCGCCGGTGCGAACGCTTCAAAGAAACGTGCGCGTACCTGCCCGGCATAAACCCAGGTGCCCGTGCCCAGCTTGAACTCTTCATTCAGGCGGCCAGCGAAGCTCAGGCCCTGGGCGGGATCATCCTCATCATGAAAGCGGGCGGCATCGCCGGTGCGGTAAAAACCTTCTTCATCAAAGGCCGCAGCAGTCGCTTCGGGATTATGCAGATAACCCGGCATGATGTTTTCGCCACGCAAGCGCAGCTCATAGCGATCACCGTCCGGCACCAGCTTGACTTCCAGGCCCGGCATGGGCAGGCCGATGCCGACCTTGTC
>JBGTHE010000344.1:0-7407 GCA_041746335.1 Lysobacterales bacterium
ATCAAGTCCGGGGTGCCCCGGATCGAGTCCGGGGTGCCCCGGATCGAGTCCGGGGTGACGGTTATTAGCCCCGTCATGCCGGGCTTGACCCGGCATCCATTGTCCATGGCTCGGGGGCCGGGATGCCCCGAATCGAGTCCGGGGTGCCCCGAATCAAGTCCGGGGTGCCCCGGATCGAGTCCGGGGTGCCCCGGATCGAGTCCGGGGTGACGGTTATTAGCCCCGTCATGCCGGGCTTGACCCGGCATCCAATGTCCATGACTCAGCCCTTACCGCGCGTATTGGTGTGGTCTTTGCGAGCATTTTTCTCGATGAACTCAATGATCAGCCCGGCAACATCCTTGCCGGTAGCTTTCTCGATGCCCTCGAGGCCGGGTGAAGAATTCACTTCCATGACCACCGAGCCATGATTGGATCGCAGCAAGTCTACGCCTGCCACATTCAGCCCCATGATACGGGCAGCCCGCACTGCTGTTGAGCGCTCTTCCGGCGTGATCCGCACCACGTGGGCGGTGCCACCTCGATGCAGGTTGGAGCGGAACTCCCCGTCTTTGCCCTGGCGCTTCATGGCAGCTACAACCTTGTCGCCGATGACGAAGCAGCGGATATCCGCGCCGCCGGCTTCCTTGATGAACTCCTGCACCAGGAAGTTGGCGTTCAGGCCGCGGAAGGCCTCGATCACCGACTCTGCCGCTTTTCTGGTTTCGGCCAGCACGACACCCACACCCTGGGTGCCTTCGAGCAGTTTGATCACTACCGGCGCATCACCTACCAAAGACAGCAGATGATCGGTGTCATCGGGTGAACTGGCAAAGCCGGTGACGGGCATGCCGATGCCTTTGCGGGCCATCAATTGCAGTGCCCGCAACTTGTCGCGCGAGCGGCTGATGGCAACCGATTCGTTGACGCAGTAAGTGCCCATCATTTCGAACTGGCGAACGACCGCTGTGCCGTAGAACGTCACCGACGCGCCAATGCGCGGAATCACAGCATCGAAATCATCCAGGCTGTGTCCCCGGTAATGCACCCCCGGCCGCATGGAGGCGATGTTCATGTAACAACGGCGATGATTGATGACTTTGACCTCATGCCCCCGTAACTTACCGGCTTCCACCAGGCGTTCGGTGGAATAGAGATGAGGGTTAGTCGAAAGTACCAGGATTTTCATGCTACTCACCGATAAAGGTTCATTGGCAGCTTGATGCTGCTTTATGTCCCTGATGTGAAATTGGGATGACGACTGGCGGTGAATTCTTCCACCGCGTCTTCGGATTCTGCAACGCCGTCGAATGCGGCGACTTCGAAAGCGGCGATATTGAACAGCGCATCGCCTTCGTGCGCAAGAGGTAATTTGCTTTGGCCAATAACAATGCCGGTGTGAGTGGCAAGGGCGTATTCCTGCGTGTCGCCCAATGGGTCACTGACCACGGCCAGGCGTTGCCCTTTTGTCACACGCTGGCCCAGTGTGATCATGGCACGCACGATACCGCTGATTGGAGCTCTGACCCAATGGCTGGATTTGACAACAATGGGTTCGACGCGCCCGATTCTCACCGGGCCAGCTTTTAGCATACCCAATTCGTGCATAACGTGCAGTATTCCGCGGATACCGACCCTGATGCAGTCCTCGTTAAAACGCAGCGCCTCGCCAGCCTCATACACCAGAATGGGTATGCCCGCCTTGACGGCAGAGGAGCGCAATGAACCAATCCGGACCGGAGCATCCAGTATCACCGGGGCACCAAAAGCCTGCGCCAGTTGGGCGGTGGCTGGATCATTCAGGTTGGCGCGTACTTGCGGAAGGTTGGCTCGATGCAAGGAGCCGGTATGGAGATCAATGCCGCAATCGGAGCGCAATACGATTTCGTTCAGGAATCGATAAGCCAGGCGGGCTGCGACCGAGCCCTTGGGGCTGCCCGGAAAACAGCGGTTCAGATCACGGCGGTCGGGCAGGTAACGGTTCTGGTCCAGAAAGCCATGCACATTGACCACCGGCACGGCCAGTAAAGTGCCCCGCAAACCCGATAATTGCTTACGCTCCAATAAGCGACGGATAATTTCCACGCCATTGATTTCGTCTCCGTGCACGGCCGCAGACACAAACAAAGTGGGGCCGGCTTGCCGACCGTTCACCACCTGCACCGGCATTTTCAGTGAGTCGTGGGTGTAGAGGCGCGCTACCGGCAAGTCGATAATCGCCCGCGTACCGGGGGCTACCTCGGTGTCGCCAATCTTTATCGATTGGCCGCCGGGTAGGGCCTGGTTTGTGGATGACCCTATGCTGTGGCGTTTGTACTGGCTCATTTAGCGGCCTTTTTCAGTCTTACTTTTTTACGGCGTCTTTTGCCGGTGAGATAGGAGGTTTCCGGATCAACGATGGCGTGGCCGCGCAACGCGGTGCGACCCAACAACATGCGGAAACGCATGGTATCGCGTGAGGTGAGGGTGATTTCCACATCCCAGCTGCGACCGCCCAGCGTAACCGGCGTGAGGATCACCGGCCGGCTTTCCCGATTGCCCCCCGAATCCGTTACCATGCGCTCGTCGTGCAAGCGCGCTTCGCAAACCAATTCCACCTGCAAATCGTATTGCTCGGGGTGTAACCAGAAACGCACCCAGTTTTCTCCCGACTTTTCGAATCGTTCGATTTTAAAAGCATGCAGGGCCGAAGTGCGGGCGCCGGTATCGACCTTGGCCTTGATGCTGGGTATCCCGAGCGCGGGCAAAGCCAGCCATTCCCGCCAGCCCACCCGTACACGCTCGTCAGTGGTATCGCTCACAACCATTTCTGCCAGCGGAACAGCAACATGATGCCAACGCCTATGCTGCCCATCATGAGGGCGACCCAGAGAAAGGCTTTGGGGTTTTCCAGGCCGGGCAGGCCGGCCACATTCATGCCGAACAGGCCGGTGAGGAAAGATAGAGGAAGGAATACCGCCGACACGATAGCCAGCAGATACATTTTGGAGTTCTGTTGCTGCGCCAGATTGCTGAGCAGCTCTTCCTGTGCGACCATGGCGCGTTCGCGAGCGAGGTCCAGATCTTCCAGGAAGAGAGTAATGCGGTTGGTTTCCTCTGAGAGTGCCGACAGCTCACCTTCCTTGAACACCGCATGTCGCATGCGTGACAGCCGATCCAGCGCCTCGCGTTGTGGGGAGAGGTAACGGCGGATCTGCGCGGTCTTACGGCGTAGTGCGGCAAACTCGCTACGCCCGGTGGCGGAAAGGTTGTTTGCTATGCTCATCTCAGCCTCCTCGATGTCGGCGTCCACACGATCGACCACATCGGCTATGCGTTCACCGAGCAACCAGGTGAGTTCAGCCAGAAAGTTGCCCGGACTGCGCGGTCCCACGCCTTGTGCCAATTGCTTTTGCAACTCCGCAACCGACATTATTCGCCTGCGGCGGGTTGAAATGATGCGCCTGGGTTCCAGCCAGACCCGGATGGAAACCATGTCCTCCGCCTGCGAACCCGGATTTAGATTGACCCCGCGCAGTATGGCCAGCACACCATCGGGCGTCTGCAGGGAACGGGGGCGTATTTCGTCATCCAGCATGGCATCCAGCACGGTGGTATCAATGCCGCTGTGTTTCAGCAGCCAATCCTTGCCGCCGGTTCGGGAGAAATCCAGGTGAATCCAACGCAGGCCGTCGCTGGCAATGGGACTATCCAGATCCTGCATTTGAAGGGCTTTGCCGCTGCCTTTGCGGTCCAGGTCATAGGCACAGATCAGGCCGTCACTCTCTTTCCAGGTACCGATGATGTCTGTGGCCATGCTCACCCTTCCTGACAGCTTGTGATTACCCGGTTATCATACCGGAGCAGGACAAAATGCACCGGAGCCATGCACATGCCCAGCCATTCCTTCACCAAGCCTATGGACGTACTCGAAGCCTGGATTGATGCTGTCAATTCACTAGAGCTGGAAACTGTCCTCAGATTGTATTCCACCGATCATGTTCTATTGCCAACCTTTTCACCGCACATGATCCGTGATGATGCCAGTACGAGGCAGTATTTCGAGCAGCTGTCTTCCCGTAAGGGTTTGATGGTGCGGGTACATCCGCGCACGCTGACTGAGCAGGTGCTGAATGAGCACTGCAGTGTGCTCTGCGGCATTTATACCTGGAGTTTTGAGATTGACGATGAACCGCTGTCTTTTGCTTCGCGGTTTACGTACGTGATTGACCTTCTGGATGATCAACCGATTCGCCACCATCACTCGTCACAGTTGCCGCGTACGCTCAACTAATAAGCACTGAATCAACCATCCATGGTTGATCAGTGCACGCCACGCAAAAAGTGGCATTTTTGCTTGGCTTCATTTTCAACGAATTTCATTCATTGAAAATGTTGGCACATCCCTGCGCCAAGATAGCTCCGTTGATCCATGCCAATGTTAGCTTCGCCGATCCCTGTGCCAAGTTAGCTTCGCTGATCCCTGTGCCAAGTTAGCTTCGCTGATCCCTGTGCCAAGTTAGCTTCGCTGATCCCTCTGCCAAGTGAGCTTCGCGGATCCCTGTGCCAGGTTAGCTCCGAATTGCTTTGCGATACTTCAGTTCCCGGGAGATGTTTGCGGTTCCTGGTTCAACAAATAGCGCTGCAGGAATAGCAGCGCAGCTTGCTGATAGGCATCGCGGTTGTCCTTGCGTTCGTAACCATGGCCTTCATTCAGGGCATTCATGTACCACACCGGCTGGCCGCGCTCGCGCAGGGCGGCCACGATCTGTTCGGATTCGCTGACCGGTACCCGTGGATCATTTTGGCCCTGCACCACCAGCAGTGGTACCGCGATGCGCTCTACTTGATTGAGCGGGCTGATGGACTCCAGAAAGGCGCGCATTTCCGGATCGCGTTCATCACCGTATTCCTTCCGCCGTAAATCACGACGGTAATCCTGGGTGTTTTCCAGGAAAGTGACGAAATTGCTGATGCCCACCACATCCACCGCGGCCTGCAGGCGGTGGCTGTAATGCACTGCAGCCGCCAGCACCATGTAACCGCCGTAACTGCCGCCGTAAACCGCGACCCGGCCGGCATCGAGTTGTGGTTGTGTTTCAACCCAATCGAGCAGGGCGCCGATATCCTTGACCGCGTCCTCGCGTTTCATGCCGTCGTCCAATGACAGATAGTCATTGCCGTAGCCAAAAGAACCGCGCACGTTTGGCGCTATGACGGCTGCTCCGAGCTCATCTATCCAGCTTTGAAAGGTGCTGGAAAACGCTGGACGGTATTGGCTTTCCGGGCCACCATGAATGTAAATGATGACCGGAAACGGGCCGGGACCTTTCGGCTGATAAACAAAAGCCGGAATCTGGCGCGGTAATTCATCGACCAGATCAAAACTGGAATAACGCACCAGTGTGGGTTCGACAAATTGCTCAGTATCAAGACCGCCCACTTCGCTGAAAGTCCAGCGGTACAGGGACAGGGCTTCCAGCGGAGAGCGGCCCAGCTGCATGACGAACACATCACTGGGGGTTTGTGCCGTGTTGAGCGTCATGGCCAGACGACGGTTGTCGGGATGAAATTCCAGACCTTGAATCACACCCATTGGCAGATTGTTGACCAGCGCATATTTGCGTGTGCGCGTATTGAGCAGGTAGAGGCGGCTGATGCCGTCTTCATTGGTAGTGAAAGCAGCACGCTTGCCATCATCGCTCAGCGCGAATTCGATCACGTCCCAGCGGATCGTGGTGGTGATAAATTCCGGAGGTAATCCTGGTTGAAACGATTGCCAGGCCAGCTCTGCCGCGAGGCCACGTGCATTGCTGATGAAATAGTAGCCCGAATCGTCTCGGGCCAGGGTGGAAGCTCGATTGGCCGAGGGAAATTCTGAACTGCCGCTGAGCAGGCGCATTTCACCGCTGGCCAGATGCAGCAGGTGGATGCGCGAATCGGTAGCGCCGATCATTTGCTGCACCAGCAAGGATTCACCGTCCGCGGTAAAATCCACCGGACCCCACCAGTGATTGTCCTCAGCTTCCCATACCGGGCTGGCAGATTCGGGATTCGCCACGTTCATCAACCAGATGTCATTGCTGCGGCCGTTACGACGCGTGGATTGATAAGCCAGCCTTTTTCCTGCCTTGTCCCACACCAGGCGTGAATTCCTCGATTGGCCATCGCTGACCAGGTGAGTGGTCGCAGTAGTGGGATCGAACAGGAAAATTTGATCGAATTCGCTGCCACCCCGATCCATGGTCAGAGCCAGCGTCGAGCCACCCTTCTGGCGCTTGATTTCGCTCATGGGTTCTTCGAAGTATGTCAACTGGTGGCGCGCTCCGCCCTGAAAATCCACACGGTGAATCTGGTTGAGGTCGGCGAAGCGGGTCGAAATCAACATTCCCCGGCCCTCATGCCCCCAGGCCAGGAACTGTGCCGACCGCACTTCCTGGTATTGCTGCAGACGCTCTATCAGGCTTGCGGGTATTTCCGGCACTTCCTGCAGAATCAGCTGGCCATTATTCAACGTGCGGCTTTCAATCGAAGCTACCCCGATCGGTGCCGCCTGGAGACCAGCCATCGAAGTGCAGCCAATGACCAGCCCGAGGAGCAGGCCTGTTCCGTATGCCCTTCTATCGGAGTCGCTCGTCATCAGTGGTACCTGACTCCCCCTCTGGCAAAGTTTTGAACCCTGTGATCATCGCCGAGACGAGACTGCTCCGCTCCCTGATCTCCGTCAGCACAACAGCAATAAGGTGTAAAACCACCAGGACAGCCAAACAATAAAAGGTGTACATGTGAACGGTTACAATCGGCTTTCTGATGCTGCGCATCTGTTCATACGCTGCCGCATTGTAAGTTTCTTCTGCGTAAGGTTGCAGTGTGGCGGGGTCGATGCCCGGTGCGGCAATCCATTGCGCGATCCAATGCCCGATGGGTGGATAAAAAATGTCAGAGCCAGCCAGAAACAGCCCAGTTAAGGCTTGTACAACCAGCAGCAGAAGCATGGCGGTAATGGCTAATCTGCCGGCTGGATTATGGCCTGGGTGAGGTTTTGGGCTGGAGCTGAACAATGAGCCCCAATATGTTTTCAAATCCGTGAAGTAGCCTTTGCCACCCGGCAGGACCGCACTCCAGCGCGCATTGTCATTGCCGAAGAATCCCCAGAGGAATCGCCACAGCAGGTTAGCAATCAGAACATAACCGACCCACACATGAACGGTCTTCAGATTTATTTTTCCTGAGTTCGGAATATCGAATGAGCCCGCGTTGAGAATAATCAGTCCCAAACCCATCAACAGCAGAACGCACACGGCGTTGATCCAATGAAACCAGCGAGTCCCGGCATCCCATACATGTTGCAATCTGAGCTCGTTCATTGAGCAGCTTCCTCATTTGAAAAAATTTGTGTAGTTGAAAATAGTGCCATAAATGCTATCCGGCTATACTGTCGCATTCATG
>JBGTHE010000345.1:0-3425 GCA_041746335.1 Lysobacterales bacterium
GATCCGCGTATGACGCTGTGTATTGATGACCGGGAAAGCTATACCACGGTCATCGCCTCGGGCAAGGCCGAAATAACCGAAGAAAATCTGTGGGAGCAGACGCACAAAGTGCTCGAACGCTACAGGGGCCCCGAGACGACCGCCACGTATGTCAAAAAGATGCGGGACGCCGGAGAGAAGCGCGTGCTCCTCATCCTCAAGCCGGAGAAGATCATTACCTGGACACGGCCGTGACGGCACGGCGTGGGTATCTGATACGACTATCGGCAGCACGCCACACTGTCCTGGACGACAGTATCGAGTTGAGAATTGTGCGGTTTGCGGACCGCGTTCCAGTCGTCCTGGACTATTACGACGCGGACCGTGGGGCTAGTGCGCGCGCACGCCTTACGGCGGACGAGGCCGGGCTCCCAACCATTCGGCATTTTTTCAAGGGACTGACAGCGCTCGCCGAGCAAGGCAGCCGGATGGGGTGTTTGATGTGCAACTCGGCGATTGAGCGCTCGTTGGTCGATCCTGAAGCTGCCGCACGCGTTAAAGATCACTTTGATCGGCTCGAAGATGCTTTTTACACTGTGCTCCAGAATGCCCGTAAAAAGGGCGAGGTCCAAGGCAAGCGGAATCTTCGTGCGGCTGCACGCTATTTGATCGTTGCTCTCCAAGGGATGCAGGTGAGTCTGCGGATGGGCCAAGATCCGGCCAGCGTGAAAAACGTCGTCCGGATCATCTTGCACGAAGTCGATTCGTGGTAAGCCAGGAATATTGGGGAACCGCTCAGCCCTGCAACGCTGGCCGAATTTTCTCCTCAAGAACCGCGATAGTGCGCCGGTATTCGGTCACGCTCTCATATCCCTGCGTGTGCACAATATGGCTCACACCAACGGCGAGAAACTGGTGGGCATAATCCACGGCTTTTGGCGGATCATCGATCGGCAGCGTCTTCATCGCGATGACTTCGAGGGGCGGGCGGCCTGCTTGCGCACTCATCTCGTGTAACTGTTCAATGCTGGGTTTCAGGTCTGCCGGCTCAACGCCAGCGGGAATCCAGCCCTCGCCAAAACGCACCGTGCGACGCAGAGCATGCGGCGGGGCGCCGCCTACGTAAATCGGTGGACGGGCAGGCCGGGGTTGGAAAAGGATGTTTTGTCCGTTTGAGTCAACGATATCGTTGTCAAAGCAGCGGTGCAGAAAGGCCAGGGTGTCGTCCGTCATTTTGCCTTTGCGCTTAGGATCAAGCCCGAGAGCACGAAACTCGGCCACCATCCAGCCCGTGCCGACCCCCAGACGCAAGCGTCCGCCTGATAGTTCCTGGATCGTGGCGACCAACTTGGCGGTGGGCAGGGCAGGGCGGAAGGGCACATTAATCACCCCACTGCCCAGCCCAATGCGTTGCGTGGCCGCCGCCAGAAAAGCCAGCATGGCCAGCGGCTCTAAGGTGCGTCCCGGAGTCACGACTTCCGGCATGTCTGCGGGGGCGTCGAGGGACGAGGTCAACCGTTCGTTGATCCAGACGGTATCGAGTCCAGACGCATCAGCTGCTCGGGCACATTCGAGTAACATGTCGCGGGTGGAATACGGACCCCAATTTCGGATATTGATACTCAGTTTCATTAGTATTTTCTCCCCTTCTTCCTGTTCTGAGGCAGCAAACCACGTACCGGTTCCCGTAATAATAACGGCCTTGGTGTCTGATGTCTTTCATCTCTATCGAAGCCAGATCCGAGCTTACGGTTACGCCGTACGTTATGGGTGCTATTTCTGGGGGCAGATCAGGTATTTTTCGCCCGTCGCCTTTCTGCCGAAAGCGACAATCGCATCAAGATCCAAGACCTCACTGAGAGAGACCTCGTTCGAATACACACTGGCGAACGTCGTGGTAATCTCAGCCGCAACTTTCTCACGCAGTTTCTGCGCGGCTTGAGGACCAATCTTCGCCATAAACCAGGGCATCAGCCATCCACCGATGCCCCACGCCAAACCAAAATTCCGATCGATTTGCGTGGGCGAGCGATCCAGACCACCATAGATGTAGACCTGCTTGTGGGTCGTCGATCCATAGGGCCCGACGGCACTGCCGGAACGCGCCTGTGCGGTCTCCATCCCTGCAATGATCTGACTCGCAAGGGTACCACCACCAGTCGCGTCGAACGCGAGCGTCGCGTTTGTTGCCATGAGTGCTTCAATCAGCTCATCCGTGAAAGAATCCCGGCTCGAATCGCACACATACCCGGCGCCAAGAGATTTCAGCAAATCGACGTGTTCGGGACGCCTGACGATATTGATCAGATCGACGCCTTCATTAATGCAGAGTTTGACGAGCATCTGTCCGAGGTTGGATGCGGCAGCGGTGTGCACGAGGGCCGCATGGCCTTCCATGCGAATGGTTTCCACCATACCCAGTACGGTCAGTGGATTCACGAAACAGGATGCCGCCTCGACCGGCGTCGTACCGTCCGGCATAACCAGGCATTGATCGGCCTTCGCAATCCGGTACTCGGCATACATCGCACCACCCATGAGCGCGACGGTCTTGCCCGTCAAAGCCTGGGCTGCTGCGCTTGTGCCAGCCTTTTCCACGATCCCGGCTCCCTCAATGCCAAGCGCCACGGGCTTGCCTACTCTGCCTGCGGCCGCCTGCATTAGGTGCGCCGGCACCGTGGCGATCACTTTTGGATTGTCTGAGCTGCCTGCCGCCTCGGCCGTCGCCATATCGGCAGGGCCGAACATAGCCCCTAGATCAGACGGGTTGATGGGCGAGGCCTCCACCCGGATGAGCACCTCGTCGGCCGTTGGTTCCGGCCTGTCGACGGTCGCAATCGATAGTTCGAGCTTCCCCTCACTGGTGAGCGTCGATACCAGCTGCCGCATTGTCTCACTCATAATCATCTCCTTAGTTTCGCCATCTCGCACAGGACTCACTACCAGACTTCCGGATCGGCTACGCCAATGCGTATCGATAGTTCTCACTTTTGATACGGCGCGTCAGTGTGGCTGACATCAATTCCTGGCCGCCAGCCCTCTCTACGATGTTATTAAACGCAGACCGACCGTCTCGATCCAGGTCTGCAATAACATCTTGCACCCGCTGAAAATAGTACAGTGCGCTGGTGAAAGTCTGGCGATGAAATTCAACACTGCGCAATTCGTAGCTGAATTTTCCGAGCAGCGGATGTGTGCCGACCTGGTCCACGTCTGTCTGGATCGCCGTACCGGATGGCACGTCTGGATTCGCTTCGCACCACGCGTTAAATGTGGCAATCATGCCCAACATTTCCGGACCACTAATCCGTGAAGAAGTATGTGAGGAGGGGCAGCAGTGTTTCTGGCAATGTGTCGTTGGCTGGGTACTCGAGAGCGACATCAGGAAATTCTCCGTCAGGAAACCCCGACCCCGGAGCGCCCCACAGGATCATTTTCTCGTGCGT
>JBGTHE010000346.1:0-2601 GCA_041746335.1 Lysobacterales bacterium
GGAGATCGCGGTCAAAGGCCGGGAGGCCGTGGTTGGCGTTTCAGTGTTTATGGGCGGGACACCGACCACCAGCCGTGCCGTGGTGCATTGCGCCGGCCATGCCTACCGGATGCGGGCGGACTTCATGAGGCAGGAGTTCCACCGCGGTGGCGTTCTGCGCAATGTGCTGCTAAGGTTCACCCAGACGCTCATCACCCAGATTGCACAGAATGCTGTGTGTATCCGACATCATTCGATTGACCAGCAGTTTTGCCGCTTACTGCTGCTGAGAACTGACCGACTTCCTGGCAATGAGATCAGGATGACCCACGACCTAATTGCAGACGCGCTGGGTGTGCGCAGGGAAGGCGTTACCGAAGCGGCCGGCAAGTTGCGGCGTGCACGGTTGATCTCCTACCATCGCGGCCTGATCACGGTGCTGGACCGGCCGGCACTGGAAAATCAGGCATGCGATTGCTATGCCGTGGTCAAGAGGGAAACAGATCGTCTGCTGACACTGCCGACACGCGACCCGATGACGAAAAGTATGTATTGGAGACCAGATTACCGCACACCCTCGTCAGCCGCCCAAACAACACGTGTAGCGACAAGACGTGTAGCGACAAGGCGTGTAGCACTCGCGAGCTGAGGTGGATACTACTTCCTTGACGCGTGGTCTGAGTGCTGCCGTACCACGCCCACCGTAGACCGCGGGTGCACTGCCGCGCCCGTTGCGGTAGACATCTTTGCCAAGAGCGCCCCTGGGGCACATCGGGGGCGGTCGCCCAACTTAAGCAAGCGAGTTCTCAAAGCGCTCAGCAGTGGCATCAATTCGATTATCTTGCAAAATTGTAACCGGGCGTGGCTTTCCCGAATAATCCCCGCCGCCAGCGACCGTCCAGATTTCGCCCCTTTTCACAATGAAATGTCTTCGGAGATCGCATCCACAAAGGCTTGATCTGCTGGCTGAAAAATGCGTCTCGACTGTGACCAAGCCTCGACGCTTCCAACTGAGCAATAGACCGGGCAGAATGCATCCCTGCCGCAGGCATTCACACCAATAAACAGCCACTGATAAATTCTGCCATGGACCCTGTGATTTCACTCAATGGTCTGACCAAGACCTACGCTTCTGGCCTGGTTGCGTTGAACCCAATCGATTTGACCATCGAGCGCGGCGAAATTTTCGCACTGCTGGGCCCGAACGGCGCTGGCAAAACCACGCTGATCAGCATGGTCTGCGGCATTGTCACGCCGACTGGCGGGCAGGCGCTCATCGACGGTCATAACGTGGTGCGCGACTATCGGGCGGCCCGCGCCTGCGTTGGCCTGGTACCGCAAGAACTCGCCAACGAGACATTCGAAACCCCTTGGGCATCGACGCGCTACAGCCGTGGCCTGTTTGGCTGCCCGCCGGACCCGGCCTATCTCGAACGCCTGTTGCGTGACCTGTCGTTGTGGAACAAGGCACACGACAAAATCCAGACGCTTTCCGGCGGCATGAAACGGCGTGTGATGATTGCCAAGGCGCTGGCACACGAGCCCAGGGTGCTGTTCCTGGACGAGCCCACAGCGGGCGTGGATGTGGAGTTACGCGCGGATATGTGGGCGATGGTGCGGCGGCTGCGCGACCAGGGCGTGACCATCATCCTGACCACCCACTACATCGACGAAGCTGAGGAAATGGCCGATCGCATTGGCGTGATCGACAAGGGGAGCCTGATTCTGGTGGAAGAGAAGGTCAGGTTGATGAAAAAGCTCGGCAAGCGCCAGCTGATTGTTCAGTTGACCGAACCGCTGGGCGAGCTGCCGACAGCGTTGACCGAATGGAAGGTGGAATTCGGCGACGATAATTCGCAGCTGCGCTACGTGTTCGACGCCCACCGCGAGCACACGGGCATCCCCGAATTGCTGCGGCGCCTGGATGAGCTGCAAATCAACTACCGTGATCTCAACAGCAGCCAGAACTCCCTGGAGGAGATTTTCGTCGGCCTGGTGGGCCGCCGCCAGGGAGAATCGAGATGAGTGCACCTGTCACAATTCCGGCCTTCAACCGCCGCGGTGTGTGGGCAATCTACCGCTTTGAACTCGCGCGCTTTGGACGCACCTTGTGGACCAGCCTGTTTACGCCGGTCATCACCACTTCTCTGTACTTCATCGTGTTCGGCGCTGCCATCGGCTCGCGCATGGGCGAGGTGGATGGCGTCAGCTATGGCGCGTTCATCGTTCCCGGCCTGATCATGCTGTCGCTGCTCACTGAGAGCATAGGCAACTCCTCGTTTGGAATTTACTTCCCGCGCTGGACGGGTTCGATCTACGAGGTCCTCTCAGCGCCGTTGTCGCCTTACGAAATCGTGCTGGCCTATGTCGGTGCTGCCGCAACCAAGTCGGTCATTCTCGGGCTGGTTATTCTCTTTACGGCGACTTTCTTCGTAGACCTGCACATCGCGCACCCAGTGTGGATGGTCGCTTTTCTGCTGCTCACCGCGGTGAGTTTTTGTCTGTTCGGCTTCATCCTCGGGGTCTGGGCCACCAGTTGGGAACAACTACAGGTGATTCCGCTGCTGATCGTCACTCCGCTGACTTTTCTGGGTGGAGCGTTTTACTCCATCGACATGCTGC
>JBGTHE010000347.1:0-8552 GCA_041746335.1 Lysobacterales bacterium
GTCGAAAGGGGCACGGCCAAGGGCTTGCCTGGTTTGTTAGGCAGTGAAGTGACGATCGCAGGCAAAACCGGCACCACCAATGATCAGCGGGACAGCTGGTTCGTCGGCTATACTCGTGACCGTGTGGGTGTAGCCTGGGTGGGCCGCGATGACAATCGGCCGGCGCGTGTAACCGGCAGCAATGCTGCCATGCGGGTTTGGGCCCGCCTGTTCCGCGAGTTGCCGCTGGAACCGGTAGATTTGCGTATGCCGGACGGCGCCTACTGGTTGTGGGTAGATCGTATCGAATCTGCGGTAACGGATGAAAGCTGTCCTGATGCAGTTCAGGTGCCGTTTGTCAGCGGCTCAGAACCCGAGCGTGTCAGTGCGTGCATGGCAGCAATGAACGAGAAAGATGATGAATCCTTCTGGCAAAAATGGATAGGCAGAAAGAATTGAGAAAGAATTGATTGGGCACGAAAAGTTCGGGGACAAAATTATGGCCAAGGCATTAAGCAAGACTGGACTTTTCCGTTTGTTGCGCGCCAGTGCGCTACTCAGTCTGCTGATGCTGGCGGCGTGTGCCGGCAAGGCCCCACCCGATCAACCCGTGCAACAGGCGCCCATAGAAGATAGTACAGTCCAGGACAAGGTGCGCGAACCTGCCTCGCAACAGCGCGGCGGTGTGCAGGTGTTCCCCTTGCAGAATCCGGCCGTCAAGGAATTGCTGAAACAATCTGAACAATCCGAAAGTGCTGGCGATTTTGAAGCTGCGGCGGTGTCCATCGAACGCGCGCTGCGCATTCAGCCACGCGATCCGGAATTGCTTCAACGCATGGCGGAAATCCAGCTACAGAAAAAGGATTACGAGCAGGCTCTGAATTTCGCTTCGCGCTCTTATGATTCCGGGCCGCGGGTGGGGGAGTTATGCAATCGCAACTGGCGCACCATGAGTGTGGCGCAATCGGCGTTAGGTGATAATCGCAGTGCAAGAATGTCCGAGTCGCGGGCCAATGATTGCAATAATCAGCGCCCTGAGAGCTATTAACTGAGAGCTATTAACCCGAACTGTTCATGAACAATCTGCCCTTACGATCATTCATGAAGAGTGCGGGTTGAGCCCGCTTGAGCCGCGCGGTTGTCCTCCACCAACTTGACTCAAGACGATCCCGAATCGACGTGGCCAGGAACCGATAGCCACTGTGCTCGTTTGCTGGGGCCGGATGGACCCTTTGCCGGCTTATTGCCCGGGTTCGCGCCACGTCAGGAACAGCTTCACATGGCCATGGCGGTGGAGCGAATGCTGGCAGATTCCAGCAGCCTGGTGGTAGAAGCCGGCACCGGCATTGGCAAAACCCTGGCTTATCTGGTGCCGGTGATACAGAGCGGCCAACGCTGCATTGTCTCAACGGGCACCAAAACCCTGCAGGACCAGTTGTATTTCCGTGACCTGCCGCTGGTGGTTCAGGCTCTCGGCCTGAAAGTAAAAACCGCCTTGCTCAAAGGCCGCGCCAATTATCTTTGTCTGCATCGAATGGACCTGGCCGTCAGCGACGGTCGCCTGCCCAGCCGCGAAGCAGTTACGGAACTGGCGGCGGTGCGTGACTGGGCGAATCGAACCAAAGATGGCGATCTGTCCATCACCCCGGTGATTTCTGAAGACAGCGGTTTGCTGCCGCTGGTCACATCGACTCCGGACAACTGCCTCGGTGCGGATTGTCCGCGTTTCGACGAATGTTTCGTAGCCCATGCGCGACGTGAAGCGCAGGACGCCGATGTGGTGGTGGTCAACCATCATCTGCTGTTTGCCGATATGGCTATCAAGCAGAGCGGCTTTGGAGAAGTATTGCCGGGCGCCTCTGCGTTTGTCATTGACGAAGCTCATCTTGCACCGGAAACCGCGACGCGCTTTTTCAGCCAGTCTCTTTCCAGTCGTGCGCTGGAAGACTTGTGTCGCGATCTGTTGGCCGAGTGTGGCGCAGTCACTGGCGCATTGGCGGCAATCAGTGAGCCTCTGAGCGAATGCCAGCAGAAGCTGAAAGAATTGTCGCTGGCCATGGCGATCAGGCCCGAGGAACGGGGTTCATGGCAGCTGTTGTTGCGTGATGAATCCATTCGCATGGGGCTGCAGGGGCTGGATAGTGCCGTTGCTGAGCTGGCCCAGGCCAGTACCGCGCTGGAGGGCAGTTCGCGCGGCATGGATAACAACATAGAGCGCCTGCAGCAGACTCTCGCCTGCCTTGATCGCTTCGACAGCGATGCGAAAACTTCTGAAGTCCGCTGGTTCGAGCGGCGTGGCAGAGGCTTTGCGCTGCACATCACACCGTTGGATGTGGCGAATGAATTCGGTGCCTACCGGGCCAACAGTGATGCCGCCTGGTTGTTTACCTCGGCCACCCTGGCAGTGGGTGGAGATTTCCATCACTTCACCCGCCAGTTGGGCTTGGATGAAGCGACCACCCTGCTGCTGGATTCACCTTTCGATTATCCCAATAATGCCCTGATGTGGCTGCCCGGTGATTTGCCGGAACCGCGTGACCATCAATTTGTACCACGGCTGCTGGACATTGCCGTGCCCTTGCTGCAGGCCAGCCGGGGCCGGGCTTTTCTGTTGTTCACATCGCACAGGGCTTTGCGTGAAGCTGCTGCCCTGCTGGAGCAACGTGTGGACTTTCCCTTGTTTGTTCAGGGCGTGCAGCCCCGCAGTATATTGCTTGAATCATTCCGGGCTTCCGGCAACGGCGTACTACTGGGCTCAGCCAGTTTCTGGGAGGGCGTAGATGTGATCGGTGAGGCTCTGTCACTGGTGGTCATCGACAAGCTGCCGTTTGCCGCGCCGGATGATCCGGTGATGGAGGCACGCAGCGAACAACTGCGACGTAGCGGTGGTAACCCGTTTATGCAGTTGTACCTGCCTGCCGCCGTGATTGCGCTGAAGCAAGGTGCGGGCCGACTGATTCGCGATGTAAATGACAAAGGCGTGCTGGTGATTTGTGATCCGCGCCTGAGCAAGCGATCATACGGCGCGATATTCCGTTCCAGCCTGCCGCCCATGCGCGAAGCGGAGAGCCAGGAACAAGTGGAGAGTTTTTTACGTGAAACGATTACTGGCCATTGAGACCTCCAGTGAGGCTTGTTCGCTGGCCCTGCAATGGGATGGTGCCGTATTCAGCCGCCACCAGGCAGCCCAACTGCAACATGCCGAATTGTTACTCCCCTGGGTTCGCGAGTTGCTGGCCGAAGCGGGCGGCAGCCTGCGTGAGCTGGATGCAATTGTCTTCGGTCGTGGTCCGGGCAGTTTTACCAGTCTGCGTATCGGGATAGGTGCGGTGCAGGGCCTGGCCTGGGGTGCGGAACTACCGGTGGTTCCGATTTCCTCACTTGCCGCTGTGGCCGAGCAGGTGGAATGCAAGCCGGACCAATTCATTCTGGTGGCCATGGATGCGCGTATGGGCGAAGTGTTTCATGGCCGCTTCAAACGGAACTCTACTGGTGAGTTGCAAGCCGATTCTGCCGAAGCTGTTTCGGCGCCTGAGCAAATTCTCGAGCGGGACCCTTCTTTAACCGTGGTGGCAGGCACAGCCTTCGGCCGCTTTACGCAGCTGGATGAGATGGCAACCAAAGCTGCGGCAGTGCATGCTGGCCTTTTACCCTCAGCACAAGCCTTACTAGCTCTGGCCGGACCCTGGTTACTGCAGAATCAGCCGTTACCCGCGGCGCAGGCGCAGGCGGTCTATCTGCGGGATGATGTGGCTGACAAGCCGAAATAGTGGTTCGCGAGGATGAAAAGGGTTCTGTCCTTATTCTCTCTGAAAAGTATCGGAGCGCTTATACCCAGAAAAGCTGAGGGGGAATACCGGGGAACGAAGAACCCCCCCTTTTCAGATCAAGCCGGAATACAAGGCTCGGTAGCGCCGCGCGATTTCACCCCAGTCGAGTTCCGCAGCCAGGGCATAGGCTGCTTACGCGAGGGCAGTGCGTTTGCTTTCAACACTATGCAGAGTGACAATGGCCTCGGCCATTTCCTGCCAGTCATCAATCACCAGCGCGTGGCGACCGGGCTCAATGGGAATTCCCTCAATGCCTTTGGACGTGCTGATCACCGCCAGCCGGGCAGCAAAACAATCCACAATCTTCATGCGGGTGCCGCCACCTTCCAGCAAAGGAATCACTGCCAGGTCGGCGGCTTTCAACCAGGGCGCCACATCGCTCACACTGCCACTGAAATGGATGCGCTCATGTGGGTTGCTGGCAGGCGCATCACGGCCTACTGCCAGCACATGGGCGCGTAAGCCCAGCGCATCAAGGCGGGGTAACAATTCCTCAGCAAACACCCGAATTGCCTGGCGGTTGGGTGGATAAGAAAAAGTACCGTGATAAACCAGCAGAACGTCGGTATCCGCAACTCCAATCTGTTGTCGAAGACCGGCTTTTGCAGGCGCATCGTAGCGATGAAGATGCACGCCATGCGGCAGTGTGCTCAATTGCTGAGGTACCACACCATCATCAATCAAAGTCTGACGGTCAGCATCTGAGACGCAGACGACCGCATCCACGCGCTGGCACAGATCGATTTCAATGGTCCGCAATCGTTGGTACTGATCGGAACTCAGCTCAGGAACCTGCGCCTGCATGCGCCGGTATTCCACATTGTGTTCAACCAGAACGACAGCCGTAGCCAGGGCCGAACGGGCGCGTAAGCAGGGCTCTGCGTAGGCGGGAAATTCGGCCTGGAGAATTCCAGTACGGATTTGTCTGCCAGCTGCAAGGATGCGCCAGAAAAACCCTGAGTCTGTCAGTGGCAGATATAGGAAACTGTTGCTGTGCGGTAAATCCTTGGAGTAGTGCAGCAACTTGACCAGCGGCGCGGGCAGGGTGCACAACTTCAGCCAGAAGGGGTAAGGCCGTTTTACAAAATCACTTTGATCAGGTTTGGCTTGATCAGGTTTTATTTGCTCAGATTTGCCTTGTTTTGATTCGCTCTGCGCAGATTGGCTTTGCCCGGAATCGGATGATTTGAATTCGTACCAATAGCCGGTCTGGTCGGTAACAATGCCGACCGGCACGCCCTGTTGCCCCAGCGCGCGAGCCGTTTCAACGGTACGTACCGCCGCGCCATGATCCGGCGGAAACAGATCTCCCCGGGTCACAAACAGCACACCTTCGCCGGCTCGTTTCTGGCCGAACAAGCGTGCCGTCATCACTTGCTTGACCAGGCCCAACTGGCGCTTCAGGCGTTCTGCCATCGGCGGCACACCCAGTACGGATGGCGCGGATTGTGATTGGGAAGAAGCGGGCAACCGGGGCGATTTGGCGGCTTGCTTCAGCCAATCCAGCAACTCAACTGTTGTGGCTTCAATACTGAGCGTGTCCTTGGCTAGTGCAAAGGCGGCAACGGATTTGCTTTTCCAGATATGCGGCTGATTGACCAATTCTTTCAGAACACCGGTCAGGTCTTGCGGCTGATCGACCAGCCAGCCCGCATCGTACTGCTTTATCAGCTTCGCCAATGGCAAATAGGAGTTGCATATCAGCGGCAAGCCGTGGCGCAGGAAATCCAGTGAACGAAAAGACTGGCTGAACGCGCGCTCCACATTCCAATCTGCCAGCTCCACACCGGCATGGGCAGATTGCGTCAGGAACTGGCTGTATTGGGAGAAAGGTAACAGTGGCGAAGATTGGATAACGCTGCTTCCGGAATCGGCGTCCGGGTGTGGATGGCTGAACTGATTGCCAGGCAAATTTTCTGACTGTTTAGCCGATTGACTTTCAGCGTGATTCTCATGCAGACGATAGCCACCTCCAAAACGCATCACGCGCAGCGGTGTTGGAATGTGTTCCGCGGCTTCCTGCAAAGCCTGCAACCAGGGCTGTTCGTTGCGCCATGGCCAATTGACACCGCCCATTACCAACGTAGTTCCCTCGGGTCCCGGTCGACTGTCTGGAAGTCCGGCGGCGTCAGCACCCAGGGGCACGATGCGCAATGCCATTTGCTGACGCAGGTCATGCCCGGCCTCCAGAAGCATGGGGATCAACAGATCTGCTTGTTGCTGGTTACCGCAGAGCACCAGGTCACAACGCTGCAATGCTGCGCGCAAACGTCCCATGCTGGCTTGCACGGATTGCGGATGTTCAAACAATTCTTCCAGCGGTCTTGGCGCCACAAAATCCAGGATGACGGGTTGGGTCAATTCAAAGGGCAGCAGCGACAGTAACTCCCAATAAGCCACAAGGATAACCTGAGGCCGTTCGCGCAGGATGATGCCCTGTAATTCATCGCGATTACGGAAGCTTGGGTTGACTGCTGTCTGGCCCGGTCCACGCAGACTGGCATGGCTGAGGCTGTGGCCGCCCAGCTGCAAACCCTGGTCGAGCTGCCGGGTGCGCAAATCATTGCCTTTGAACACCTCATCAGCCGCCTGGAGTGGCTCCTGCAGTATGTGCAGAATGTGGCTCATACACCCTGCAGTAGCAACAAGGAAGCCAGACCGACGAAAGCCAGGATGCCAACCACATCGGTTACGGTCGTCAGCACCACGCCTCCGGCCAAAGCAGGATCAATATTCATGCGTTTCAACATTGCAGGAATCAGCGCACCGGCCAGAGCACCGGCCAGCAGGTTGACCAATATGGCAATGCCAATCACCAATCCCAGTTTGAGCTGGCCATACCAGATGACCGCAATCAGCCCCACGACAACCGAGAACACCAGGCCATTGAGCAGGCCCACCAGCATTTCTTTGCGTAACAACGCCTGGGTATTGGCCTCGCTGACCTGACCGGTGGCCATGCCGCGCACCATGAGCGTCAGTGTTTGGGTGCCGGCGATTCCGCCCATGCTCATCACGATGGGGAACAGTACGGCGGTGGCTACTATCTGATCCAGAGTGGGCTCAAACAGATAAAGCACACCGGCTGCCAGCAAGGCTGTGATCAGGTTTACGCCCAGCCAGATCCAGCGCTTACGGGCCGATTCAGAAACCGGCGCAAACATGTCGTGTTCTTCATCAAGGCCCGCACGGGTAAGCACTGAGTGTTCGGCTTCGTCACGGATTACATCGACCACGTCGTCGATGGTTACTGTGCCCAGAACCAGGCCAGACTCATCGATAACCGGTGCAGTAATCAAATCGTGATGCTCAAATTCAATGGCAACCTGGTTTGCGGGCATGTCCACTGGAATGGTGCGCAGATCGAGCTGCATCAGGCTGGCTACGGCGGATTGCGGATCGCTGGTCAAAAGATCGGCCAGCCGCAGCCCACCCACGTAACGACCGTTGCGATCCACCACAAACAGGATGTCCAGAACTTCCGGCAATCCATCACGACTGCGCAGATAGCGCAAAACCACTTCCAGTGTTACGTCCGCACGGATGGTCAGGGCATCCGGGTCCATCAAGCCGCCGGCTGAATCTTCCGGGTAGGACAGAACCCGATTGAGCCGTTCACGATCCTGCCGATCCATGCTTTGCAGCACGCGGGAAGTTACCGCTTCGGGCAGGTCGTCAAAAATATCGGCCAGGTCGTCCAGGTCCAGCTCATCGACTGCGGCGACCAGCTCTTCCTGCGTCATGTCGCGGATCAGGCTGGTTCGTACTTCGTCGTTAACTTCGACCAGTACATCACCGTCCTGCTCCGGATCCACCAGCTCCCACAAGGCCAGACGCTTGGCCAGCGGCATGGATTCCAGCAGGTCACCGATTTCAGCAGCCGACAGGCCGCTGAGCATGCGGCTGGCGCGGTACTTCACACCGGAATCCAGTGCTGCGGATAGCCGCTCAAGGTGACGCGCTGTTTTCTCCTGCTGAGGCTGGTCGACCATGTCTTTCTCCAGAACGGCTGCCTGCCTTGTCGCAACCGGCCTTCAAAATTGTGCGCTGCAAGCTGGCAGCATCGAGGAAACCCAGGTTATTTCATAGCCTCCTGAACGTCCTGCAGGGGACGACCCAGAATTTGAATGCCAAAGACCCGCCAGGACCGTCAGCATTATAGAGGAGTGCCGTTGTATTTATGCAGACAGGGTTGTGGGCCTGAAACAAAAAAACTGAGCAGCGATCGGCAGGATTTCAGGGCTGGAATTCAGGCAGCTTTCTGGGACTGATCGATCAGCCGTAACAAATGCACATCCTGCCTTTGTGCGCCGAGATTCAACCAGTGTTGCAGGGCCTTGGCGGCACGCGCGGCATGAGTTTCAAGGATCACCTGTTTAACTTCCAGCAAACGGCTCGGATTCATGCTGAACGACCGCAATCCCAGTGCCAGCAACAAACGGGTGTAACGCCGGTCGCCGGCCAGTTCGCCACAGACGGTGACGGGCATGTTCGCTTCCCGGCAGGATGTGAACATGTAATGCAGAAGCCGCACCACGCCGGGATGCAGTGGGTCGTAGAGATGCGCTACCTGCTCATCCACCCGGTCGGCTGCCAGCGAATATTGCAACAGGTCATTGGTGCCGACAGAGAGAAAATCCAGATGATGCCCCAGGTCTTCGATGGCGAGCGCTGCAGCGGGGACTTCTATCATGCCACCCAGTTGCATCATGGGGTCGTATGCCTGACCACGTATTCGCAACT
>JBGTHE010000348.1:0-2014 GCA_041746335.1 Lysobacterales bacterium
TGTACCTCTGCCACAAGATCAACAAATCCGGCATCTGATGCAATCACGATCCGATGAGCAACGGCAGTGTCGCGCGGTGTGATGGCAAACTGTAAATCCGTCTCCGACTGTATCTTGGCGGGATCCAATAGCTCCGGAGGCGCCAGCAATTCCGCTTTGGCAAGCGCACCGGTTACCGTCGCCGCCGCACCGGTGCCAGCAGGTATCGAAATCAACGAACCGCTACTCAGGCTTTTTCCCGCGGCCACCACCACTTCGCCTTCTATCGTTTCAGAAAAAGCAGTGCCCGATATTTCATCAACCCTGGTACGATAATCAGTGCCGCGAACGGCAGAGACCGCGACCGGCGTCCGGACGCGATAGCGGTCAGCTTTCTTTTGCAACGGCGCGACATTCGAGCGGATCCGGCCCTTGTCGACAGCAATTTCATAATCCACGCTATCGGTCAGCAGGATGTGGCGGAGGCGGGTTATCCTGACATGGCTGTTGGATGGCAGGGAAACCCGTGATCCATCTTCCAGTTGCAGCGTCAGAAAACTCCGCGCTGCTGTCATTATACGGCTGCCTTCCCCGACGCTCATCCCTTGGACGGTTGTCAGATTTCGGCCACCGGTCGCAATGGCAACATTCCCTCGAAATGCGCTCAAGCTAGCATTGCTAGGTCGATATTTCAGCAGATAAACTGGAATTCGGACGGACTTCCCGATCGGGATCTGACGGGCATTCGCGATGCGGTTGATGCGCTGAACCGCAAGATAGTCGGACCGTTTGCGCAGATATTTGTTCGCCAGGCCGAACAGGGTGTCACCGCGCTTGAATACATAAGCAATTTGTTCCGTGTCGGGGCTTTTTTGGGCGGCGGTTTGGTTGGGCGCAAAGGCTATCGCAAAAATCAAAAAGCCGGCCAATAGGCGCAGGCCCGATGACGGGATCAGTTCCCTGAAGCCTTCAACCACAATTACCCTCCGTTACCAAGCGTCTCCAATCTGTAGCCATAGCCGAAAACGGTAAAAATCCGAAACCCGTTTTCCGGCTTCAGTGCCAGCTTGGATCGAATCCGTGAAACGTGCATGTCAAGCGTCCGGGTAGCGAGATGGGCGTTGGTGCGCCAGACGGTTTCCATAATATACCGCCGCGACAAGGTCCGGTCGCGATTGCGGAACATCAGATCAGCCAGTTCGAATTCCTTCGCGGTCAGAGCAATTTCCTTGCCCTCATGCCTGACCGTCTGTTCAATGCGATCGAGCAGATAATCGCCATATTCAGCCGTCGGTTCCATTGCCGACCCACCGCTGTTTCTCCGCAACAAAGCACTGATGCGGGCAGCAATGACGTTCTTGTCTTCGGGCTTGGTGATATAGTCATCGGCACCGGCATTGAGCGCATCGCTGATATCCTGCTTGGCCGTACGGCTGGTCATCATCATCACTGGCGGGCGGTCGTCAACCGCACCTTCCATCCATTCCAAAATCTGCATGCCAGTCTTTCCGGGCATGTTCCAGTCAAGGATGACTAGGTCAAATGTGTCGCGCAACAGAGCGTTGATCAGGGACGTGCCATCAGCGAAGCCCGAATAGACATGTTCCAGTCCCTCTGAGATTCTACCCAGAAATTCGATAATTTCCGGATCATCGTCGGCTATCGCTATACGCATTTCTTCTCTCCTAGCGGCCTTCCGGCACTGATACCGCGAAAACTGCTTCTTCAGATGATTTCATGATCTGCGTTTTACAATCAATTCCGGAAATATTACCAGAATTACGAACCCCTATTTACAACCATTTACATCTCGGTGTTCAAGGCTCAGATCAGGAGAAGCCGGTTTTGTTGCGCCCCGTTCTAGAGGTATGCGGAAGCCGGAGGGGAAATCTGCCAGTTTTTCATTGTGATGAAAGTTGGTCGGGGTGGCAGGAGCCCCAGCCATGTTTGCGCTAAGTGATTGATCTAATTGCATCCTCTCCATCCAACCCTGCTTTGCTCGCCACGGCAGGGTGCCACGATGGGGTGCCATACG
>JBGTHE010000349.1:0-8603 GCA_041746335.1 Lysobacterales bacterium
AGACAACTATCTTACCCGGAATATTTACAAGTGCTGGAAACCTGCCGCCGGGAGCATATGGGTGATCCCCGTGCGCAACGCATTCTGGATGCGCTGCAGGCCTGGCCTGAAGAAGCCGGCATTGAACAGCTCTGGCAACAGTGGAACAGAGACGACACGGCATGAGCGGGTCACGTCAGAAATTCTTCCTGCTTGGGACGTCCACAAGGTGAAAACCGTACACAAAACAGAAGACGCCGTCGCTTTTGTACAGCAACGGCTGGGCCAGCATTGGGTGATCGGCGCACCGCTGGGCCTCGGCAAACCCAATCACCTGATCAACGCACTCTACCGCGCTGCCAAAGCGGATCCATCCATTCGGCTGGAACTCTATACTGCCCTGTCACTGAATCCACCCAAACCCGCCAGCGGACTGAAACAACGTTTTCTCAGCCCGTTCCTGCAGCGACATTTTGGCGATTATCCCCGACTGGAATACCTGCAGGACCTCGACAAGAAACAAGTACCGGCAAACGTCATGATCAGCGAGTTCTACTTGCGCTCCGGTTCACGACTGCACGATCCGCACGCACAGCAACATTACCTTTCCAGTAATTACACCCATGTGGCCCGCGATATGCAGACTCACGGAGTCAACCTGATCGTTCAGATGGTGGCGCGAGATCCGGGCCGACCGGGATACTTCAGTCTCAGTTGCAATCCGGACGTGACGCTCGATCTCCTGCGCAACCTTCCGCGAGAGCAATTCATATTGCTGCTGCAGGTCAATGACGAACTGCCCTACATGGGCAGTGCTGCGGAAATCCCGGCAGAAACCGCGGATCTTGTTCTGGAAGGTGTTCAGCAGCCGCTGTTCGCTGTGCCCCTGACAGCGGTCAACGATCAGGACATGCTGATTGGTCTGCATTGCTCGCAGCTGATACGGGACGGCGGCACGTTGCAATTGGGGATTGGTTCACTGGGCGATGCTGTCAGTTTCTGCAGCTTGATGCGGCATCAGCGGAATGCCGATTTTCTTCGGCTGCTGCGCGAAACGGGTTCGGAATGGCGTGTGCCCAGGGAATTGGTTCAAGCCTGGGGAGGAACAGAACCCTTCGACCAGGGCCTCTATGCGGCCAGCGAGATGTTGACCGAAGGGTTTCTTCACCTCTATCACGGGGGTGTGCTCAAAAGGTTGGTTTACGACCACGCGGGCCTGCAGCGACTGATCAATCAAAGCTTGTTGTCCAACGAACTGCAGGCCGACTGCCTGGAAACCTTGTGGCAGCACGGGCTGCTGCCACGGCATCTGAATCAGGAGAGCCTGGCTTTGCTGCAGCACTTCGGCATTTTGACCGAGGCTGTAAAACTGACCAGCGAAACCACCGATGCAGAAATCGAATTCGCAGATGGTGTCAGGCTGCCCAACGAACTGGCTCGCAAAGAACATCGCCAGCAACTGGCTGAAGTGGCCCTTGGGTCGTCACTCAAAAATGGTGCGCTGCTGCATGCTGCTTTCTTCCTGGGCTCACGCTGGATGTACCAGCAACTGCGTGAACTGCCAGCTGATCAGCGTGAACTGTTTCAAATGACTGCGGTATCGCGCATCAATCAGTTATATCAGGGCGAAGAACTGGATCGTGCGCAGCGGCAGGAAGCACGGTTCATAAATACCACGATGAAAATCACCTTATTGGGTGCCGCTGTTTCGGACCAACTGGAAGATGGCCAGGTGGTCAGTGGTGTCGGCGGCCAATACAACTTCGTGGCAATGGCCCATGCGTTGGATCGGGCCCGCTCTATCATGATGTTGCGCAGCTATCGTGGGAGCGGATCCAACGCGGTTTCCAACATTCTCTGGGAATTTCCCCACACAACCATTCCGCGGCATTTGCGCGACATCGTCATCACCGAGTATGGCGTTGCTGATCTGCGTGGCGCAAAGGACCATGAGGTTATCCAGTCTCTGATCTGCATCGCTGACCGTCGCTGGCAGGACTCCTTACGGCTCAGAGCGGTAAAGGCGGGTAAGCTGGATGCTCAATGGTCAGTGCCACAGCCCTACCGATCGAATACACCGGCTGCGGTTAAAGAAGGATTGCAGACTGCACGCAGCAGCGGCTCGATTCCGGAGTATCTGTTCGGCAGTGACTTCAGCGCTGAAGAAGAGGATATCGTGCGGGCTTTGGAGTATTTGTGGGGGCGGTCAGAAAGCCGCTTGGGGAAATTTAAAGTACTGGTGCAAAGCCTGGGTGCAGCGGGCCTTCCATCACCAAAATTTCGGCCATACTTGAGGCGAATGGGGCTGGAAGCACCAGCCACGATCAGCCAAAGGGTGGAAAGACGCCTGTTAAGCCTGGCATTGAAATCCACAGGCAGAAACCCGGCAGGTTTGTGACACGTCGAACTCACCGTCAGGCCGAAATAATCAATGAGTTACACGACTTTCCTCGAATGAATTCTCGAACTTTATACACAAGTAACTGATTGTTCATATGACTGAATTGTGACCGTCCAAAGTAGCCCTTGTGTTATCTACTGCACAGTATAAGTTGATGTATTTATTGGTTATTCAGTCTTTGGTTAAATTTTGATCAAAATGAAAAGTGGCTGATTGCCACTAGAGCCTGGCACGCTTCCTAACAGACTTATCCACAAGAATTGTGGATAAGTGAGCTAGGCCACATTCAGGCTCAGCTGCACGCCTGCGTTGAGGTCAGGCTGATAGCGCATGGTTCGGCTTTTTGTGGGTTGCAGTGGCTGCCCGGAGCGACGCCCGGGTTGATGAACGGTGTGGTTCGCGGCTGGTTTCAGGCAATCCTGCTCGGCAATGTGACCACTCGCGGAGGTGGATCGCTTGCTGACCGCTCTGCGCAGGGCTTTGCGGGCACCTGGGGAAACAAACTCCACATGACTGCCATCGGCAAATTGCAGCATCCAGATTTCTCTCGGACCATTGCCCGGCACGCTGTTAGCGATCACACCGGTGATCGTTTTTCCCACCAAGTCCTGATCCACGTTCATGTGTTTCTCCCTATAGGTTTAAATGGGCTTGTTAAGCTCATTAAAGCAATCAGAGTTCTCAAATGTTGAGAACACAAGAACGAGATTTCTTACAGACTTGCCTTCGATTTCCCATAGCCGCTGAGCGACAGGCGGCCTAGATTGATGCTGTCCGGAAAAAAGTTTACTTCCGGATTGAAATTAAATTCAACAGCAACCGGAGACATCATATGAAACGCTTTTTGATCAGTTTGTTTTTCTGTCTGTTTGCGCTGTCCGGATGGGCAGCCGACACCGTCAACATCAACCAGGCTTCCGCCGAGGAAATTGCCGATGCCCTGCAAGGCATCGGCATGACCAAAGCCGAAGAAATTGTTCGCTATCGCGAAAGCAATGGAGCTTTTCAGCACGTGGATGAACTGGTAAACGTCAAAGGAGTTGGCCTGGCGACGGTGGACAAAAACCGTGACCGCATCACCCTGGACGCCGCACCTGTTGAGCCACAGGAGTAAGCAGGTACATCGAGACTAATCTTCTCGACAAAGAATTTCGGCTGGGCTTTCCTGGTCGGTTCACACCGGCCAGGTTTTCTGACCTGAGTAAACTCTCGTTAATTCAGAAATTTATTTAATCGCGCACCGGCAAGCGACTGGCAAATGCATGGGCAATTGTGGACTGATCGGTAAACTCAAGCTCTCCACCAAGCGGTACGCCATGAGCAATCCGGCTGACCGGGATGTTCCGTTTGGCCGCCATTCGATGCAAATAAATCGCGGTGGTTTCGCCTTCGACTGTGGGATTGGTGGCTATGATCAATTCCGCCGGTGGTTCTGAATCCAGCCGCTCCGCCAGTTTTTCCAGCCCCAGCTCAGCAGGCCCTATGCCATCCAGAGGTGAAAGACGCCCCATCAATACGTAGTAAAGCCCTCGAAAACCGGTAGCCTGCTCGATGGCTAATACATCGCTGGGGGATTCAAGCACGCAGAGCAAGGAAGGGTCACGCTTAGGGTCAGAGCAAATCCTACAGATGGTCTCTTCCGTCAGGTCACGACAGCGGCTACAACGGCCTATCCGCTCCATAGCAGCGAACAAGGTTGCCGACAAAGCTTTGCCGCCATCCCGGTCGCGTTCCAGCAAATGAAAAGCCATCCGCTGAGCTGTTTTGGGACCTACGCCTGGGAGACACCGCAAAGCGTCGACCAGTTGGACCAGCAGTACCGATGAGGCCAAGAGCTCAGCCTAAAAAGGCAGCTTGAAGCCGGCAGGCAAAGGCAGGCCAGAGGTCATCTCAGCCATTTTTTCCTTGCGGACAGACTCAACCCGGTTGACGGCATCATTGACGGCTGCCGAAATGATGTCTTCCAGCATTTCAACATCGCTTACCAGCGATGCGTCAATGTGGACACGGCGCACGGCGTGCTCGCCATTCATTTCTACTTTCACCAGGCCTCCCGCAGCTTCGCCGGTGACCTGCACGCGAGCCAGGTCCGCCTGGGCTTTTTGCATTTGTTCCTGCATTTTCTGGGCCTGTTGCATCAGGCCCGCAATATTGCCTTTCATATATGTTGCCTACCTTCCGAAATCATTGAACTGGCTGGATACTGTCTTCAATAATTTGCGCACCCAGGTTTTTTTTGAGCGCACAAACGGTAGGATCCTCACCAATGGAACGCTCCGCTTCTGTTAACTGGGTCCGTCGGTGTGATTGTTCAATGGCAGCAGCGGTGTGCAGGATGCCTTCCAGACTGTCCGACACCTGCAGCCGGATTTCATTTCCGAGCAGCTCAACGATAGCTGCTTGCAGGCGTTCCATCGAATCTCGGGTTGCCAGGTGCCGCAGGCTGTGATCGATCACAAATTGCCACTGTTGATTCGAAGATGACTTTAATTGCAGGTTCCTGGCTAGCTCACGCACCATCCCTTTTAGTTTGAGGGCATCAGCCATTTCCAGCCAGTTTGCTTCGATCAATTCAGCTCCAGCCAGGGCGCCTATGCTGCCAGCTGACTCTGCAGCACCGGGCTGCTCCATGTCCGACATAACCCCGCCTTCAACGAGTGGACTGACGCTTTCTGTTGATCGTCGGACGCCGTCGGAATATTCGTGTTTAACGAACAACTGCTGGTTCGCAACATTGTCCTCATCAAAGCTTGCCGGTGGTGCAACAGGGCTCGTTCTCGCTTTGCCTGAATGCGGTGAAAGCTTACTACCAGGCTCGGCAGGCGACGGACTACCGTTTGCGAAGGCGGGACGAAAAGCCAGCATGCGCAACAGCGTCATTTCGAGGCCTGTACGGGGGTCAGGAGCTATGCCCAACTCCTCACGACCCTTGATGGCAATCTGGTAAAACAGCTGGGCGTCTTCAAGCGAAATCAGTTCAGCCACTGCACTGATGGCGTCCCAGTCACTGCGCTCATTGTCCGAGTATTCGGCCACACATTTAACCAGACAGATACGGTGCAGCGTTTCTGCCAGGCTGACCAGCACAGCATCCAGGTCGCGCGAATGCACCACCCATTCTTCAATAATGTCGAGAATCCGACGGGCATCGGACTCGGCCAGAGCCTGCACCAGAGCGATCACATGACCATGATCCACCAGGCCCAGCATCTGCTTCACATCGTCCAGGCTCAATTTGCCACCGCCAAAAGCAATGGCCTGGTCAAGCAGACTGAGACCATCCCGCATGCTGCCATCAGCCGCCCGCGACAGCCGGGACAACGCCTGCGGCTCTGCTTCTATGTGCTCAGCAAGGACAATCTGCTGAAGGTTTTCCTGCACCTGCTGAGGCGTCATCCGCCGCAGGTTGAACTGCAGGCAACGCGACAGGATGGTAACCGGTATTTTGTCGGGGTCGGTGGTAGCGAGCACGAATTTGACGTGTGGTGGAGGCTCTTCCAGGGTTTTCAGCAAGGCATTGAAACTGCTGTTAGACAGCATGTGCACTTCGTCGATGATGTAAACCTTGAACCGGCCCCGTGTCGGTGAGTACTGAACCGACTCCAATAACTCGCGGGTATCTTCGACCTTCGTGCGCGACGCGGCGTCGATTTCGATGATGTCAACAAAGCGGCCTTCGTCGATATCCACGCAACTGCGGCATTCGCCACAGGGCTTGCTGGAGGTACCCGTTTCGCAGTTCAGGCATTTGGCGAAAATGCGCGCCAGGGTGGTTTTGCCCACACCACGCGTGCCGGTGAACAGGAATGCATGGTGCACCCGGTCCTGGTCAAGTCCGTTTACCAGGGCTTGCACCACGTGTTCCTGGCCCACCATTTGTTCAAATGACTTCGGGCGCCATTTTCGCGCCAAAACCTGGTAACTCATGCGGTCAGTGTGTTCCTGAATAAGCTAAAAGTGACGTGTTTCCACTATAACAGAGCTGAGTGCCAGCAAACGAACCAGGCAATCCTGAGAAGGTGGCAACCCCCGCCAGCCACACCCCGACACCCGAGTCCGCTGCTGCCGCTGCTCCCTTCCGGGCCTGACGGGGTTCACAACGTATCGTCGCGAGGGGACCGACGGGGGTCGCCATTGAACGGATCACAGCGTATCCCGTTCGCTTTGGCAGCGACCCGGATTACGGCTGATTCAGAAGGTTGGGAATTGTGAAGGATGCACTCCTGAGGTGCAAGTACAGGAGTCAGTTCCTCCAATAGGCGGGCAAAAACAGGATCAACAGGGTAAAGACCTCGAGTCTGCCCACCAACATGGCCCTCGGATGGGCTCGCAGAAATAGCTGAGGGACGCCCATGAGGTGGAAAAAAACGGTCGCAAATTAGAAATATTGGAAAAAATGTCATTTTTGTTTGGCTTCATTTTTAATGATTTACAATCATCGAAAATGGCGGCACATCCTTATGCTGCGGAATCTCTGAATAAAACGGAGTTTCCTTGATTTCAACCAATGATTTGGAGAACTGAATTGGCAAACGCGGTAATCGTTTCAACTGCGCGCACCCCCATAGGCAAGGCCTACCGCGGTGCGTTCAATGACACCAACGGACATACGCTCGGCGCACACGTGGTGCGGCATGCGGTCACTCGCGCCGGGGTTGCGCCTGAGGAAGTCGAGGATGTCATCCTGGGCTGCGCCAATCCTGAAGGGGCTACGGGAGGTAATATTGCACGCCAATGTGCACTGAAAGCCGGCCTTCCGGTTACCACATCCGGGCTGACCGTGAATCGCTTCTGTTCTTCGGGGCTGCAGGCCATCGCAACGGCGGCCGGTCGCATCATGAATGAAGGTGTGCCCATTTTGGTGGCGGGTGGACTGGATTCTGTCAGCCTGGTGATGACCAAGCATTACAACCAATACCGGGCCTACGACGACGAACTGACAGCTATGCATCCCCATGTTTACGATTCGATGATCCAGACTGCAGAAACAGTATCGACTCGCTACGGAATCAGCCGCGAGGCACAAGACATTTATGGTGTTCAGAGTCAGCAGCGCACGGTGGCCGCTCAGGCTGCCGGTCGTTTTGATCAGGAAATTGTACCCCTGCCCTCAGTGAAAAAGATCACCGATCGCGAAACCGGGGCTGAGTCCTTCCAGGAGGTTACTCTGGAACAGGATGAGGGTGCGCGTGCTGGCACTGAGCTCGCGGCTTTGCAAAGCCTCAAACCGGTTGTAGAGGGAGGCCATATCACTGCCGGCAACGCCAGTCAGCTTTCGGACGGCGCATCGGCTTGCGTGATGATGGACGAACGCCTGGCAGAAAAGCGCGGGCTGGAGCCACTTGGAGTCTTTCGCGGCTTTGCTGTGGCCGGTTGCGAACCCGACGAGATGGGTATTGGCCCGGTATTCGCTGTGCCGCGCTTACTGGAGCGCACAGGGCTCAGCATGGACGATATCGGCCTTTGGGAACTGAACGAAGCATTTGCAGTGCAGGTTATTTACTGCCGCGATCGCCTCGGCATTCCCAATGAACTGCTTAATGTGAACGGCGGTGCCATCGCTATTGGCCACCCCTTCGGGATGAGTGGCGCGCGCATGGTGGGCCATGCCCTGATTGAGGGCAAACGCAGAGGTGTGCGTTACGTGGTGACTACCATGTGTATTGGCGGTGGCATGGGTGCCGCGGGTTTGTTTGAGGTTCTGTAAATGGATCTTGCAACCCTGCGGTCACAGATCGGCAGGTCCTATCCACCGGGGGAGTGGCTGCAGGTGAACCAGGAAATGATCCAGCAGTTTTCGGATCTCACGGGTGATCGTCAGTGGATACATCTGGATGAGAACGCCGGCGAGTCATCCTTCGGTTCAGCGATTGCACACGGATTGCTGGTCATTTTGAAACGTTAATCTCCCCTCCGGGCACCCATCGAGGATCACAACAAGAGGGGGCGATCTAGTCCAAACAGTTACTCTTTTAGTCCAATTTAAGCGTGTCGTCTGTTCGCTCGTGCACAGACCGGGTTGGGGGTAGTGGGTATTATCTCAGAGGCAGTTTTCCCGGCAGCAAGTTGCACTGGGAGAATCCGTATTTTTGGGGTTAACGACCATAAGGACATGTCATGACTCAAACCAATAACGCTCTTTTAGAGCCAGTATCTACCACGCCTAACCTGAATAAATACCAACCATCTCTTTACTGGCGCTGGCTTGAACGTCTGTTTATTT
>JBGTHE010000350.1:0-2651 GCA_041746335.1 Lysobacterales bacterium
TGTCAGCGGGGAATTCCAGATCGATGCTGCGACATTTCTGCATGGGAACGGGCTTGCCGCTGATTGCCGCCGCTGCAGTCAATTCATCTTCATCGATCGGCAGGCTGGCGCAGGCGGCAATGAATATTTCAGGTGCAGTGCCGATCAGCAGTACTGCAGGCAAGGCATCGCCCTTCTGTTCCGCCGCCTTCTGGTACTGGGTCAGGTCATGCGTTGACCCCAGCCGCACCCGCAGCTCGCTGTCGCTGATGATTTGCGAACGATGGAAAGACAGGTTTGCGATCTGGTTAACGGGATTATTTGCCAGGTACAGGGCCGAGGTGATGTAAGGACCGCCGTCCTTTTCGTAGTAGGTGATTTGCGGCAGGTCGCTGAGTTTGCCCGACACCTGCGGGTATTCCTGATTGACCCTGGATTGCTTCGAAGTGGCGTTGGTTTCACTCTGCTTTCCTGAATACAGCTCTGTCCAGCGGCGGCAGAAGTTGCCGTCAGCGGCACCAATCATTTCGCACAGCCGCCGGCGGCTGCCATAAATGTTGCTGACCACCGGCATCTGGGCGCCGATGACATTGCGGAACAGAATGACTTTGTCACTTTTCTGCTGCAATCGCTGGGTCACTGCGGCCAGTTCAAACTTCGGATCAACCGGTGTGTCGACGACAATGACCTCGCCACGTTGCTGTAGTTTTGCAATGTAGTCACGCATTCACTTTTTCCCTCAGGGCGTATCGGCCACGGGGATGTCACCAATAGGCATCACGACCTTGTTGTCCTGCTTGTAAATGGCGCCGTCCTTCATGACGAAGGATACATTCCTCATCAGAGAAATATCCGCCAGTGGATCACCGCGCACGGCAACCAGATCAGCCAGTTTTCCCGCCTCAATCGACCCCAGCGATTGCTCGATGCGCAATAGTCTCGCAGCCTCGATGGTCGAGCTTCGGATGGCCTCCAACGGCTGCATTCCGGCAGCCACCATGTGAACAAATTCATCCGCGTTCATGCCATGGGGAAATACCCCGGAATCGGAGCCAAACACAATCCACACGCCTTTTTTGTAGGCCATGGCAAAGGTCCTGTCGATCTGGTCACCCATGTCGGCCATCTCTTCGCGCACGTCCTTTGCAACTTCTTTTTGTTCTCTGGCCTTGCCAGCCGACCATTTGCTGGCGGTCATGGTGGGTACAAACGCTACCTGCTGCGCCTTCATCATCCCGGCCAATTCTTCGTCCATGAAATCGCCGTGTTCAATGGAGTGCACGCCGGCCAGAATTGCCCGCCGTATGCCCTCGGCGCTGTAGGCGTGTGCTGCAACTGTCATCCCATACTCACCCGCGGTTTGCACCACGGCATCCAATTCGTCCTGCTGCCATTGCGGCGCAAGGCTGGTCTGGGACGGGGTGATGGCGCCGCCGGTCAGGTTGATCTTGATCAGGTTGGCGCCGTCCTTGTAGCGCTGCCGCACCGCCTGACGTGCACCGATCGGCCCATCTACCACCCCTTCAACCGGGCCAGGACTGCCCATGTACTCATGCCGCAATCCATTCGTCGGGTCGGCCAGTCCACCGGTAGTAGCAAGTCCCTTGCCGGCAGTGTAAATGCGCGGGCCGTGGATATAGTGCAAATCGATGGCGCGACGCATGGCGGCACCGAGGTTACGGTCCTGGTCCCCCATGTCACGTACGGTAGTGAACCCGGCCAGCAGGGTACGCCCGGCATACACCTCGGCGCGATAGGCGTAGTCCGCTGACTCCATCAAAAACTTCTCGGTGAATAAGCCCGAAGTAACTTCGGTGGTCAGGTGGGTGTGCATGTCCATTAATCCCGGCATCACCGTGGAGTCACGCAAATCAACCATCACCTGCCCATCACTCGGATTTATGTATCCCGCTTGCACCGCCGTGATTCGGTTACCCTCAACGGTAATAGTCACTTCCTGCAGAACCTTTCCATCGACAACGTCGATCATGTGGCCCGCCTGCAGAAGGTATTGGGCGGACAGTGCGAGGCTGCTTTGCAGCAGGCCGGCAACCAGAGTGATGGCTCGTAATCTCATCAGGAGTACCTCGGTAGTCTGGCGGTAAAGCCCGCAGACAGCAGCATCAGGCCGATGCTCACCAGTAATATCCAAAAGTAAGACCCCAGTGCGTCAAAAGCCATGCCATAGACCACGGGTCCCGTGGACGTGCCGAGTATGAATGAGGCAAAAAGAATGCCGTAAACCTGCCCGAAATTTTCCACACCAAAGTAGCGTCCAGTCAGGAACGCCAGCATATCGATTTCCGCTCCCATGCTTACACCAATGAGGATCACGGCGAGAAAAGCCAGCGTACCGACGGCCCCTCCGGCTAGCACCGCAAGGCCAATGGTGGCCAGGAGAAAACAGGCGACGGCGACATAGGGCGCAAAAAACCGGTCCATGATATAGCCGATCAACACACGTGACACCACCAACGCGGCCCCGAGCGTGGACTGGACCAGGGCTGCACTTCCTGCCGACATGCCGCGATCCTGCAACATGGGTGCAAGGTGTGCGAGCACGCCATAAAGACCGAAGGACAGCAGGCAAAAAATGATAAACAACTGCCACAACAGGGGCCGCTTGAGTAGCACACCCAATGGTATGGGCTGCCCCGAGGAGGCGCTGACTG
>JBGTHE010000351.1:0-3114 GCA_041746335.1 Lysobacterales bacterium
GTGGGTGACATTGTTAAAGCCCAGGTTCTGCAACGAGTTCAGCAGCTGTTCGGCGAATATTCAGCTGCAGCAGCTACGCCATTGCCGCACAGCCTGGAACCGCCACAGACGGGCGAGCGGCGTATTGATCTGCTGGGTGCCGGGGACCATAGTTATTTCGAAATTGCTTATCCCGCTCCGGCGGCTAGTGATACAGATTTTGCCGCCATGCTGGTGCTTCAGGAATGGCTAAGCGGAGGTTCTGGTGTAAATTTCATGCAGGAATCTGGTAGTACGCCGGCGCGACCCGGCTCCGCTTTGTACGGTAAGCTGGATAACCTGGATACCTGGTATCCACCCGCCGCGCAGCGTTACCTATTCAATTTTCGCGGCACCGCTCCCGCGGATCAGCCCGATGAGGTGGTTGAAAATGTCATCGAAAACGCTTTGCTGAAGGTTCGGGAAGGGCAGCTGGACGAAAGTGAAATCCAGCGAGCCAGGCAACGCGTGCTGGAAGAGCTGATATACGATCTCGGCACCCATGAAGAAGTGGCCCATCAGCTGGCCTATTACCACGGTTTGAATGCACTGGATCAGTGGCTAAACCTGTCAACGCAGGTTTCGCGAGTCGACGCCAACGATCTGGCAGATCTGGCAGAACGCAGTTTTCAGCCCTGGCAGCGAACCATAGGCTGGTATCGCGCGGGCGAGCAGCCACCTTCAAGTGCGTCCCCCAGTTTGATGGCCGCCAACAGCATTAGCCCTGAGACCGGGAGTGCGAAAGAGCCTTCCAAACCCGCTGAAGCACCTTTGTCGAACGCGCAAGCTGGGCGGGATCAGCCAGTTTTCGACAAACCACGCACAGGCGCACTGCCTGCAGCAGAATCGGACTTACTCAAAGCAGGCCTGCCGCTGTTGATCCAGAAAAACCCAGCCGCATCTGCAAGCCTTATCACCCTGGTGCTGGATGGTAATCAATGGCAGGGCAGCAGTTATCTGCAAACCAACAGCCCGGTCTGGGGATCCAGCAGCCTCAGCAGTGCGAGCCTGCCTGAGCAACTGGATGCCACACTGGTCCTCCTGCTGGCCGAGATGGATCGATTGCAAGCTGAACCTTCCGGCCCGGGTTACAGCAGCGATCCCGCAACTCGCCTGGAACAGTTGCGGGAAGACATGCTTGGTCTGAAGGCAATTTCACCCGGCCAGCCAGCTTTGCGCGCGGCGGTACTCACGGGGGTAATCAGACCTGATCAACTGCAGTTGGTCAGAGCGCGGCTTGATCAACGTTCACCTGCGGCGATGAAGCAGCTACCGCCGCTGGCTGCGCAGTTGAATGACCGAGCATTGCCATGGCCAAAGGCCATGGCGCAGGCGCAACTGGCCTATGTTGTTCCAGCACCCTTGCCACAATCGCCTGACTACCTGGCCTGGCGAGCGTTGCAGTACATCATCGCGCACGATTATGAAGGCAGGCTGGGCAAAGAAGCCATCAGCAACCGTGGCCTCGCTTATTACATTTACAGTCAATATCGCTCAGATGGACAAAGAGCCTGGATCAGCCTGAGCACCGGTGTTGATCCTGCCAAGCTGGACGAATTGGAGAAGCTGTTTCGTCAAATGGTCAGCGCTTTGCAAACCCATCCGCCGACCCTTGACGAAGTAGTCGAGGCCAAAAATCACATGGCGGGGCGCGTGTTAACTGCCCGGCAAAGCAATACAGAACTGGCAGAAGGTCTGGCACAACAATGGCTGTGGTATGGCCGCCTGGCCAGCCAGCGGGAACAGCTTACGGCGATTGAAAATCTCGATCATCAGCAGGTCCTGAATGCCTCGCCGGCCTTCATGCAAGGCGCTTTTGCTGTGATCCGGCCCGACAAATCGAATGGGAATGTGACAGACTGAAGTCAGCCTGCGCGCTCAGGTCCTTCGGGCACAAATGATCAGGCGCTCACTGAGGAGAATAAAACCAACGATGACTGCAACCAACCGCAACGCCGTAACCAGAGAACCCAGCTTGCTCGACGCGCTGATTCCCATTATGGCGCTGATCGCCATGCTGTCGACTTCAGTGTACCTGTATGGTTCTGATACGAACGGTGGCGGCAGTCAGGTTGCATTGTTAATGGCCGCCATGATTGCTGCCCTGGTAGCGGTCAAAAACGGCTATCGCTGGCCAGCCCTTCAGGAAGCGATTGTGTACGGTATTTCCACCGCCATGGGTGCCATACTGATCCTGCTGGCTGTGGGTGCTCTGATTGGTACCTGGATGTTGGCTGGCACGGTACCCACCATGATTTCTTATGGCGTAAAGATACTCAGCCCCGATTACTTCTACATCGCCACTTGCCTGATTTGCACCATCGCTTCGGTCAGCATCGGTAGTTCATGGACGGTGGCGGGAACTCTGGGAGTAGGTTTGATCGGTGTATCGCAGGCACTTGGCCTACCGGTAGAGATCACAGCGGGCGCGGTTATTTCGGGAGCCTATTTCGGTGACAAGATGTCACCTCTGTCGGATACCACCAACCTGGCGCCTGCGGTGGCTGGCTCGGAGCTGTTTACTCATATCCGACACATGACGTGGACCACAATACCTTCCTATACCATTGCTCTGGTTATTTTTCTCTTTATTGGATTGAATGCTGATGTCAGGACCGAATCGGCGGTCAGCCTCGGCTCGCTGGACCAATTGGAGGATGCTTTCAATATCAGTGTCTGGACTCTGCTGCCGCTGATCGCAGTGTTCATCCTCGCCGTCAAAAAATTTCCGGCTTTTCCGACCATTGTATTCGGGGGTCTGTTTGGTGGCGTAATGGCGGTGATTCTGCAACCCCAGCAAGTGCTGGCATTTGCAGCATCGCCGGAGCTGTCTGCACCCCTGGCGATGCTGAAAGGTGTGTGGTCGGCGTTTGGCAGCGGTTATGTTTCCGAGACGGGCAACGAAGCCATTGATTCATTGCTCAGCCGCGGAGGTATGAGCAGCATGCTCTACACCATCTGGCTGATCATCTGCGCTCTGGCATTCGGCGCGGTGATGGAACATGCCGGACTGCTGGTCCGCCTGATCCAATCCATTCTCAAGGCAGCAAAATCCACCGGTGCTCTTATGGCTTCGGTGCTGGTGACTTGCGTGGG
>JBGTHE010000352.1:0-2165 GCA_041746335.1 Lysobacterales bacterium
GGTGGACGAACTGCGCCAGTTACATTACCAGTTGTGCCAGACCCGGGTACTGGACCCAGCCTGTGGCAGCGGCAATTTCCTGTACGTGGCGCTGGAGCACATGAAGCGGCTGGAGGGCGAGGTGCTGAACCTGATCAGCGAACTCAGCGCCGGGCAGGGCAGTTTCAATACCGAGGGTCTGACAGTTGATCCGCACCAGTTCCTCGGCCTGGAGCTGAACCCACGCGCCGCCGCCATTGCCGAAATCGTGCTGTGGATCGGTTACTTGCAATGGCATTACCGCATTCACGGTGCGCTGAATGTTCCCGACCCGGTATTGCGCAATTTCAAGAACATCCAGCACCGCGATGCGCTGATTACGTACGATCGCAAAGACCTGGTGTTTGGCGACAACGGCAAGCCCGTCACGTTGTGGGACGGCATCAGCTACAAACCCAGCCCCACCACGGGTGAATTGATTCCTGATGAAACGCATCGCATCCCGGTTTACGACTATGTGAATCCCGCCAAAGCCGAATGGCCGGATGCGGAATATATTGTGGGCAATCCGCCGTTTATTGGAGCCGCCACCATGCGCCGCGCCCTGGGTGATGGCTACGTGGATGCGGTGCGCAAAGTGTACAAAGGCGAGGTACCGGACTCAGCCGATTTCGTGATGTATTGGTGGCATATCGCCGCGACTAAAGTCCGGTTCGGACATACCCGGCAGTTTGGCTTTATCACCACGAATAGTTTGCGCCAGACTTTCAACCGGCGAGTGCTGGAACCGCATCTGAATGCTACCAAGCAGCCGCTGTCGCTGCTGTTTGCCATTCCCGATCATCCCTGGGTGGACAGCAATGATGGCGCGGCGGTGCGGATTGCGATGACGGTGGGTGGGGCTGGGGAGCGGGCTGGTTTGCTTAGGCAGGTTGTTGAAGAGCATGAAGGAGCTGATGATTCACGTGAAGTGAACTTGAGCCACCGAACCACAAAACTTTTTCCTGATCTCACAGCTGGTGCAAATATTTCTGGGGCCAAAGAATTGGTGGGCAATTCTGCGATAGCCTTGAAAGGATTTGAACTTGGGAGCCAAGGCTTTCTTGTGGAAAAAAATACCGCACAAGAATTGATTAGACAGCACCCGAATTTTACATGTGTTCTTAAGCCATATATGAATGGAAGAGATTTAACTAATGGGAAGATTGATCGATTTGTAATCGATTTCTTTGGGTATGACGAACGTAATGCAATGTCAGAATTCCCTAACCTCATGCAAATTCTGATCGATCACGTCAAGCCTGAGAGAGTGGTCAATAGGGAGAATAGAACCTCAAAGAATTGGTGGTTGTTTCGCAGGTCTGGCGCAGATTTACGAAACGCTCTCCATGGACTTCCTCGGTATATTGCTACAACGAGAACTGCGCGCCACCGGTTATTTCAGTTTCTGGAGAAAAAAGTGGTAAGTGAAAGTAAGATTGTCGCAATTGCTCTGGAGAATGGATATCCTCTCGGAGTTTTGTCTTCTCGAGTGCATACATTGTTTGCCGACAGAACAGGCGGTTGGCTAGGCGTTGGAAATGATGCCACCTATAACCACATTGACTGCTTTCGCAAATTCCCATTCCCCGACCTGAGCGACCCCCAACGCCAGCACATCGCCCAGCTGGCCGAACAACTCGACGCCCACCGCAAGCGCCAGCAGGCCGAGCACGAAACCCTCACGCTAACTGGCATGTACAACGTGCTGGAAAAGCTGCGCAGTGGCGAAGCGCTGAGCGCCAAGGAAAAAGTCATTCACCAGCAGGGCCTGGTGTCGGTGCTCAAAGAACTGCACGACGAACTCGATAAAGCCGTGTTCGATGCCTACGGCTGGAGCGACCTGGGCGACAAACTCGTCGGCAAACCCGGTGCCACCACACCATTGCCTGACAAGCCCGCCGAGCAGGCCGAAGCCGAAGAAGAATTGCTCATTCGTCTGGTCGCCCTGAACGCCAAACGCGCCGCCGAAGAGGCCCGCGGCCATGTGCGCTGGCTACGCCCCGACTACCAGGCACCCGATGCGCAGCAAGGTTCAAGCAAACTCGACCTTGACGACGATACTGAAGAAACCGCACCCATTGCCGCCACCAGCCAGAACTGGCCCAAAGCCATGCCCGACCAGGTGGCCGTCGTCCGCGACCTTT
>JBGTHE010000353.1:0-1978 GCA_041746335.1 Lysobacterales bacterium
TATCTGGTCACGCCAGAGCGTGATGATCTCTTCTGCCGTGGTGTCGTGTTCGTCCGGTGGCTTCATGACGATTTCCACATCGATGAAGCTCTGGTTGCCACGCACGTTGGTTTTCACACCCTCGGCCACTTCATGCAGATTGTGTTCCTCGAACATGCGAAGTGTTGAAGTGGTGACTTCATCAGCCACGCGGGCCGCCTGGTCTGGCGTGGTTCCAACAGGCAGCCGAATGCCAGCCTCAATTTCATCAGCAGCCACTTCCGGCATCATGATGGTGCCCATGTGTCCACTGAAGGCGTAGCTGCCGACCACTACGAAAATCGCCAGGGCGAAAGTGACCGTGATGTAGCGATGGCGCAGGCAGAGGTCGAGCAAACTGCGAAAGCGGGTATTGACGAAATGGCTGAAAGCCCTTGCGAAGGATTGCTGCCAGCCATGTATTTTCGCCCCGGCACTTGTGCGCGTAGTGCTGGAACTGTGCGCCAGGTGGGCCGGCAGGATATACAGGGCCTCGATCAATGAGATCGCCAGGACAGTAATCACCACCGCCGGCAGAGGCCACCAGAATTTACCCAGGGTCCCGGGAATGAATAACAATGGCACGAAGGCCACGATCGTGGTGAGAATGGTGAAGGTGACTGGCATGGCAATCTCGCGGGCGCCTTTGATGGCCGCAGTCATGTTGTCCAGCCCTTCCTGCCGGTGCTCGTAAACGTTTTCCCCAACCACAATGGCATCGTCGACAACAATACCCAGCACCACCAGAAAGGCGAACATGGAAATCATGTTGATGCTGACGCCGATCACCGGCAGGAACAGCAAACTGCCGATAAACGAAATGGTCATTCCCATCATCACCCAAAAGGCGAGCCGGATTTCGAGGAAAAGGGAGAGGATCAGCATAACGATGCCAATCGCCAGGAAGCCATTGGTCAGCAGCAGTGTCAGCCGCTGGTCGTAGTCTTTGGCGCTGTTGCTGTCGATGCGCCAGAGTACCCCGGTGGGCAGTGTGGTTTCAAAATCAGCCATGATGGCTTCGACGCTGTTGGCCACTTCCAGCGGCGACTGCTCACCCACACGGTATACCCCGATCTGCACCGAGGGCTGCTGATTGAACTGTGAATGAAAGCCGATCTCTTCGAAGCCATCGGTGATGGTGGCGATATCGCCAAGCGTCACGGTGGCGCCACTATCACTGGTAATGATTTCGATACCCGAGAACTCATCCGCCCACTGCCGTCGTTCTTTCAGGCGGAGCAGAACTTCGCCTCCCTGAGTTTCAACCGTGCCGGCGGGGATGTCTTCGCTGGACTGGCGGATGATGGCGGCCACTTGTCCCAGCGTCAGGCCGTATTCGCGAAGGCGCTGCTGGGGAATTTCCACATGAGTTACGTAGTCTGGCGCATTGCCAAGGTCCACCTGGGTGATGGAAGGGTCGCTGAGCAACCGGTCCCGCAACTGTTCGGCCAGCTTGCGCAAGGTCCAGATGTCGACCTGTCCGTACAGGACCAGCTCCATCACTTCCTGCTGGGGCGTAACCAGAGTGACTTCCGGTTCCTCGGAGTCGTCGGGAAAGGTGCGGATGCGGGCAACGGCCTGATCGATGTCCTGGAATGCTTTCATGCGGTCGGTGCCTTCGACCAGTTCGATCTGCACTGAACCCTGCCCTTCCCGTGCGGTAGAGACGATTTCCTTGATCCCGGCCACACCCAGAATGGCCGACTCTACAGGCCGCAGAATACCTTGTTCCACTTCGGTGGGAGCTGCACCCGGATAGCTGACGGTAACGTTCACAATGTCCAGTGTGAACTCGGGAAACACTTCCTTCTGCACATTGAAAGCCGCCCAGATACCACCGCCGATCAGCAACAGCATGAGAAGATTGGCCGCAATCGGGTGATGCGCCATCCAGGCGATGGGGCCGGCAAATTCCGGAGTTCCTCCGCTGTGCGACTCGGTACCTATGCTCATTGAGCTG
>JBGTHE010000354.1:0-3083 GCA_041746335.1 Lysobacterales bacterium
GGTGATTGATCTCGGTTTGTTTTCGTTCTTGCCAGGCAATTAACAGCGCCTTTCTCGCCTCATCAGTCAGGCGAACTGCGCCGCTAGTTTCGGTAACAAAATCCGACACCTGAATCTGCCGCCGATTGATCAACGTCAACACAAAGCGATCGGCCCATGGTGCACGGAACTCCTCGAGCAAATCCAGCGCCAAACTGACACGGCCCGGTCGATCCTGATGCAAGAATCCTACATAGGGATCCAGACCCACACCTTGCAATGAAGAAGCGCATTCATGTGTAATCAGGGTGTATGCGAAGGACAGCATGGCATTAACCGGATCAGTCGGGGGCCTGCGAATACGCCCATTGAAGACAAATCCGGAACCGCGAATCAGTTCGTTGAAAACCCCGAAGTAGTTGCTTGCTGCATCGCCTTCAATCCCCAGCGCTTCCTGCACGGATGCGGCATGCTGAATGCGGCGTAAACTTCTGGACAAATTTTCCACTGCGGACTGCACCGCTGGATTTTCACCATGATTGCGCAGCTCGCGCATCAATACCGATCGGCTATTGGCGATCTTGCCAGCGACCATTAACCTCGCAATGGACGTGGAGCTTTCCCCGTTATCGGCCCACCGGTACTGAGCACGACGCAGCAACACGTTACCCGACTGCTTACCCTGCACTTGGGCAAGAAACCGCCCGTACTCGGTATAGAAAGACAAACCGATTCCTCGCTCACCGCAATAGCCCATCAGGAAAGGTGATACTGAAACCTGCCCAAAGCAAAGGATATTGGCAATGGTCAATGCTGGAAATTGCCCCAGCTTGTCGTCACCCTGTTTGATGACTATTGTTTCGCGCTCCTTGTGCAAATAGGCTTCTTGACGGGTGATGTACAGTGTATTGAGCAGTTTCTTCATTGCCCAAATAGCTCTTCTATGTATTTTGAAGATCGGTCAAGTCGAAACGCTTCCGGCTCACACAGATCGATAAGTGAACAGGCCCTGCAGCGGCTCTTGTCCTTAATAGGCGCTGGTGTTTTACCTGCAGCCAGCAAGGTGTGCGCGCTTTCTATCGCTGTTATGGTCAGAGATCGCAATGCATCACTGATTTCTACCTTCTCGCGCTTGTGTACCTCCCAGTACCAGATGGCGCCTTCGCTAATCGACACTTCGCGCATTTCTTCAATGCACAACACTTGTGCACACAGCTGTATGCGGTCCCAGTCCTCAACCTTGGGTTTGCCGCGTTTGTACTCCACCGCGTAATACCTGGGAGGATGGCCGTCTTCGGTTTCGAGCAAGTCCATTTTGCCGATAAGCTTGTAATGTTGTGAGCGTAACAACACCCCACGCTCGGAACGAGTACCACGCCGCTGTTCGGCAGCTCCACTATCGACACGCTCATGCAGGAGCCGCCCTTCCGCCGTGAATCGGTTTTCTTCCCACACTTGCTCTATATGGATCAGAGCGAACTGGCGAGGGCAGTAGGCGTAATGCTGCAGAGAGGAAATGGCCAGCAGGTTGTCGTCCACCCGCTATCCAACAACCGCGACGAGGCTTACTCCCGACGGTAGATTCTGATCGTCCACGGTCACATTATAGTCACCGAAATTGCGCGCCACTCCTTCGGATTGGCGGCTCACAGTAATGCGATCAAATAAACTGTGCGCCTGTGCATTGCCCAATTTACTTTCGTGCTTGAACACATACAGTCCTCGCGTAGTCATTTCGCCTCTGGCAGCTGACCGATCATGTTCGAACATGTTGGATAAGGATTCGAGCAACAAGCTCATATCTTCGTCGCTGAAGCCTGTCTGTTCTGCGAGGTGTGCAGAAACAAAGCCGTGCGCCATGTAAAGGCCATACGGTACTGTAAATTTTCGACCCATTGTCCGATTATCACCACCTTGGCTTTCCGCCTCTTTCTCGGTCGTCACAGCCACACGGGTAATTGAATGCTCAGATGCTACGATTGGCTCAACTGATCGGCCGAAAGTGATTTGCACTGGTCCTCTAACCTGCCCACAATTCACGCCAGTAGACATCACTGCACCAAATGTTCGGATATCAAAAAAGTTCCGGCACATCCACTGGCGCGCCTCTTCTACCTTGTCACCACCCTTGCGCTTCTTATCATCACTCTTCAGCAACTCGCCGGCATTTATTCCAAGGTACGCGCGTTCATGAGTTTTGTTGAGCACCGCTTTTTCTTTGACATATATCTCAAAGGGCGGCACTCCACTTTTTACAATACCAACATAATTACGAACCTTACGTTTGAGGCAGACATCGGTTACTAGTCCCCTTCCCGTTTCTGCGTCAATTCGCGGCAGATTACCTGCATCTGGGTCACCATTCGGGTTCCCATCTTTAACATCAAAAAGCAAAACAAAGTCGTAACGATTCGCGATTGTCATGGTTGTTCTCCCTGTTTATTTTCTGTTGGTGCTGGATCTTTGGATCTGGTGAAAAACGCCTGTCGTTGATGATAGTAACCAATGGCAAACCGCCCCTGGTCGGACAAGCTGAGCTGGGCGGGAAATCCGGCAGCTGTCAGCTCTTCAACCACCTCGCCAAGCAGTCTCTCAAAGTAGACCTCCCGGCCTTTCTCCAATTTCCCCAGATGGTGGACTTTCATGCGCATCAATATGGGAAATACACTGGCTGGGCTCCCCGAAGCAGCTGAGTAATATTTGTCTTTGATAGTCGCATTGATTCCGGGGCTCGCTTCTTCTTGAATTTTCTCCAACACAGCAAACATTCGGCCTGTCCGGTAACCGGGGTTGGCATTTCTTTTATCTAAAGACACGGTCATCTCCCTTTCTGATTGAAGTAGGAATCGGGCTTTTCGATTCAAATAGGCCTTGATGATGGCGGCGCGCTCATAGCTGACATTTCGTTCTGCCTGATTGCGACGCAACGCGGATTGAAACAAGGTGTCGGGATAGGGGCTGCCATTCAAGATGGTCCGCATCCACTCACCAGCTAGGTTTGGTGGGATATTTTCCGATTTCTCCAACACCGCGATTGACCGTAACAGCCACCACAGGGAAAAGAATTCACGCTGATGAGGTGCATGTACAATTTCAAGATCACG
>JBGTHE010000355.1:0-3961 GCA_041746335.1 Lysobacterales bacterium
CCCTGGCCGCCTGGGCTTCCCGGCGAGTTCACGGAGTGGCCTCCGGCTGAGTCTGCTCGCTTCCAGTCTCCGCCCTGTCGCCATTGTCGAAAATGATCAGTTTGGTGCCCGGGATCGGTGCCTCAATAGCTGTAAGCACAACGTGCTCGCCATTTTTAAGGCCTTCTTTGACGTAAATAGTCCGTGGCTCGGCTCGGATAATTTCTACCTGGCGAATTTCCAGCTCATTCTCCGGACCGACTACCAGAAGGGTATCGCCCTGCTTGAGGGCGAGGCGCGGCAAAGTTACAACGCTCTCAAGCCAGATGCCTTCAATCGCTGCCTGGACAAAAGTGCCCATGCGCAATTCGGTTTGCTGACTTTGGCCGAGCACAGCATATGGATCGACCACCTCGGCAACGGCATAGATCACGCGACTGTCCTGATCAATTACCCCTTCTGTGCGTACGATCTCGGCCTGCCACTGCCCGCTGAGGCCAGTCCCCTTGGCACTGAGCGTGACTGGAGTGCGCACCTCATTGACCGTACCGGTAGCATTGGGTAATTCCAGAAACTGCAGATCCCCAATAGCGAGTGGCAAGCGGATCTCGGCTTTATCAATGGCAAAAATCACTCCCAAAGTGGTTCCGGGGGCAAGGTATTGGCCGATGGCTGCCTGTTTGCTGCGAACCAGGCCATCGTACGGAGCTTTGATAGCAGTTCGGTCCAGATCCCGCCGGGCCTTCTGTAAATCCGCTTCTGCCGATTTCACACCAGCCTCTGCTTCAGCAAGTTGAGGTTTGCGCAAGGTCAGATCGGAAGGTTCACCTGACCGCCCCAGATTCTGCCAGTCTTTCAGAGCCTGATCTGATCGGGCTTTCTGGTCGGCGTATTGCGCCTGCATGGCAGCGAGGCTGGCCTGTGCACGCTTCGATGCTGCGTCATAATCGCTGGGGTCTATGCGGAGCAACACTTCGTCTTTGCGAAAAAAGCCACCGGCGACAAATTGCTCTGAAACCTCAACAATTTTTCCCGAGACCTCTGCGCTGACAATGGTCTCGGTTCTTGGAAGTACCGTGCCCTGCGATTCAACTACCAGGTTCAAAGACTCGACCCGCACGGGCATGGTATTCACCAGCAAGGCTTTGGCGACGGTATCCTTGCGTTCTGGCCGCTTGCTCTTAGATATACCTACCATCGCCACTACCACTGCCACGGACAACAGAATGATTACCAGTGGCAAGGTGTAACGCAAAAAATTCTTCATTCCTGAACTCTCCAGCCACGCGGATTCGGGCAATCGTTCTTATTGTTGGGAGTGATTATCCCAGTTGGCTGGTTCGACGTCATATGGCAAAAGCCATGTACAATGCTTCTTTTTTAAGCATTGAACTTAGGTATGACACGGAGTTTTTGTGAATTTGAATGCAGTGCAGGTTTCGAAGAGACCTGCGATTGGTGGGTGAAGAGCAATAAGTAATGGCAATCACGCTGAAGTCAAAAACGGAAATTGAAGAAATGCGTGTAGCGGGCCAGCTGGCCGCAGAAGTGCTGCATATGATCGCAGAGCACGTAAAACCGGGCATTACAACAGGTGAACTGGACGAAATCTGTCATCGCTACATTACCGAAACGCAGCAGGCTATTCCTGCCCCTTTGAATTACAAGGGCTTTCCAAAATCCATCTGCACTTCAGTTAACCATGTCATCTGTCACGGCATTCCGGGTGAGAAAGTTCTAAAGGATGGGGACATCGTTAATATCGATGTCACCGTCCTGAAGAACGGCTGGCATGGCGATACCAGCAAGATGTTTCAGGTTGGAGCCTCTACCATTAAAGGTCAGCGCATCAGCGAGATAGCGCATCAATGCATGGTCACCGGCATTAAAATGGTCCGGCCCGGAGTTCGCCTGGGGGATATTGGCTATGCCATCCAGCGCGTGGCTGAAACCCAGGGTTGTTCGGTGGTACGGGAGTATTGTGGCCATGGTATAGGTCGGATCTTTCACGAAGATCCACAGGTGCTGCACTATGGCCGGCCAGACAGTGGCGAGATGTTGGTTCCCGGCATGGTATTTACCATTGAGCCTATGGTGAATCTGGGGCGGCGCGAAACACGCCTCATGCCAGACGGCTGGACTGTAATCACCAAGGACCGCAGCCTGTCTGCGCAATGGGAACACACCATCGCCGTTACTGAAGATGGCTTCGATGTCCTGACCAAGTTTCCCGACGACCCTATCTGAGGAAGCTCTGATTAATTCGTCCCTGAAGCATCAGCGCCAGCAAAACAAAAAATGTCATTTTTTGTTTTGCTTCATTTTCAATGATTTGCAATCATTGAAAATGGCGGCACATCCTTGTACCGCGAAAACTCTGAAAAAATCAGAGTTTTCTTGAGTATGTACGAGCGTCTGTCAGCACCGCAGGCATCCAGAGGATGTCTCGATCCAGCCACTATGAAGGCTGTAGATCTGGCATGCCGATCGGTATTGTTACCTCCTGCGACTGAGATAATCCCTCTGGAGAAGCAGGTTGCCGAACTGCGGGAGCAGATTCGCGCAGCACTGAACGGTGCAGACCAGCGGCTGGCAGAGCGGTTCTGGGCCCAGGAAGATGTGGTGCAACTGGTGCGCGCGCGCGCCTGGGTGGTGGAACAACTCCTGCTGTTGGCCTGGCACCGGCTGATTCCCGGTCTGGACAGCATATGCCTGGTCGCAGTCGGTGGCTTCGGTCGGGGCGAGTTACACCCTCACTCCGATGTAGATCTGCTCATTCTGCTCAACGACGAAACCGAATCCGTTTTGCCGCAAGAGGAGATTGAATCTTTCATTCAGCTGTTGTGGGACGCCGGGTTTTATCTGGGGCACAGTGTGCGGACAGTTGCGCAGTGCGCCGAAGAGGCACGTAAGGACGTCAGCACAGCGACCACGCTGATGGAATCACGGTTGCTGGACGGCCCCGATGGCCTGTTCCAGAAGCTGCAGTTGGAGTTGACACCGTCTCGTATGTGGCCAGCCGACACCTTCTTTGAAGCCAAATTTTCCGAGCAGAAACACCGTCACGCACGCTTTCATGACACGGCATACAACCTGGAGCCGAACATCAAGGAAGGTCCAGGGGGCTTGCGTGATATCCAGATGATCGCCTGGGTGGCAAAGCGGCATTTTGGTGCGCAAACCCTGCATGGGCTGGTTGAGCATGGTTTTCTGACCGAAACTGAATATACGGACTTGGTTAACGACCAGCGTTTCTTGTGGCGCGTGCGCTTTTCCCTGCACCTGCTTTCAGGCCGTTCCGAAGACCGCCTGTTGTTTGATTTCCAGCGTATGGTGGCCGAAAAGTTCGGTTATAACGATGCTGAGAACAACCTCGCGGTTGAGCAGTTCATGCAACGTTATTACCGCACAGTGATGCAACTGGAACGATTGAATGAGCGTTTGTTGCAACTGTTCCAGGAAGAGCTGCTGTTCTTCCAGGGAGATATCAGCCAGGACCTCGATGGTGAATTCCGGGTACGCCACGGTTACCTTGAAACCCGCGACGAGAACGTCTTCCTGCGGCGCCCGGCAGCACTGATGGAAATGTTCACGCTGCTGGCAAAGCACGAAGACTTGCGCGGAGTCTCAGCCGCTACCATTCGGCTGGTGCGCGATAACCTTTATCTTGTAGATGATGATTTCCGCAAGGACCCGGAAGTCAATGCTCATTTTCTGGATTTGCTGCGGCAACCCGAGGGAGTCTATACCCAGCTGCAGAGGATGAATCGTTACGGCCTGCTGGCCGAATACATCCCTGCGTTTGGCAACATCGTCGGCCGCATGCAGTACGACCTGTTTCACGTTTATACCGTAGATCAGCACACCTTATTCATGGTTCGTAATCTGCGCCGTTTTGCCTATGGCAAATACCGCGACCTGTTCCCGCATGCCCAATCTGTGTTCCAGCGGCTGGAGCGTCCCGAATTGCTTTACCTGGCAG
>JBGTHE010000356.1:0-3287 GCA_041746335.1 Lysobacterales bacterium
CTTGCGCCTTGCCTTCGCCTCAATGACCGTGACCGTGGCCCTCGTCGCAGTCATCGGAGTTTACCTTCTGCAATTGCCTCTGGGCGCGGCGGTACTGCTGGGCGCGATCCTCGCGCCAACGGATCCCGTGCTCGCGTCGGATGTTCAAGTAAGACATCCCCACGACAGAGATCATCTGCGATTCAGTCTGACCGGAGAAGCAGGACTGAATGACGGGACCGCTTTTCCTTTCGTGATGCTGGGTCTGGGTATGCTGGGTTTACACGATCTGGGCGAATTCAGCGTGCACTGGGTTTTGGTCGATGTGCTGTGGGCAACGGCGGCCGCGGTCGCCATCGGGCTGGCGTTGGGAGGTGCTCTGGCCCACACAGCGCACAGGCTTCGAGGCTCTCAGTCCCATTACAACCTGATGGATAATTTTCTCGGTCTTGGCCTGATAGGTGTGGCCTACGGCTTGAGCCTGCTAGTCAATGCCTGGGGCTTCCTGGCGGTATTTTTCGCTGCAGTCAGCTTGCGCCAGACTGAACTCAAACTTGCCGCCCCTCCGGAAAGCCCGCAGCGCTCAGACCTGGGTCCGATAGAGTCGGAATCGGAAGGTGCCAACCCGGATGACACCTCCCCATCATCGGTCAGCGCTGGTTCACTGATCTTCAAGGAACAACTGGAGCGTCTCTCGGAAATGATGCTGGTCCTGCTCATCGGCGGCACGCTGTTTCTCGATTCCTGGAGCTTGCGTGCAGTAGGGCTGGCGCTGTTCCTGTTCCTGATCGTTCGTCCGGTCAGCGTGTTTATTGGCCTGCTGGGAACGCAAACATCATGGACGGTACGTGGTATGGTGGGATGGTTCGGCGTTCGTGGCATTGGTTCTCTGTACTATCTGATGTATGCCATCCAGCATGGTCTGCCCGAAGATATCGCCCTGGAACTGGTCAGTCTGACGCTGATTACGGTGACGCTGTCCATTATCGTCCACGGCATCAGTGTCAAGCCGTTGATGGACCGCTTTCTGCTGCACCGCGAAAGTTCAGATTCATGAGACTACGTATGAAATATCGAGTCACCGAGAGTGAGCCGAAGAGAGACTGGCCTGTCCCCCCGGCTCACAGACGCATACCGGCAGGCTACCAGGACAGCATTTTCGGATAAAACCTTCAAACGATTAATGATCGCCATGAATTGGCACTGTTGATTACGTTTATTCCCTGTCTGAGTTGATGACTGCGCCCGTCCTCAATGAGTGCCACTGCGCAGATGCCATAAGCTTCCCGGGTTTAAGCTGGAGACAGGTTGGCGATTACCAACTCAACATATAAGCAATCTGAAAAACGCCGGTATTCGGCACAGGAGAACTACGATGAGAGATAAAATCAGCAATAATGCAGCGAATAAAAAGGATTCAAATCGCGACCCTATCAGTGGAACGCCGGGTGCACATCCTTTAGGCACGGGGGCCGGGGCCGTTGCCGGGATGGTGGTGGGTGGGCCGGTTGGCAGCGTGGTCGGGGCCGCAGTCGGGTCGGTAGCAGGCGGACTGGCTGGCAAGGGTTTAGCCGAAGCAGCCAATCCCACTGTTGAAGAAAATTACTGGAAGGCGTCATATGATCGGGAGCCTTATTATACGAAAGGGAAACCCTACGAATACTATGCTCCGGGCTTTCGCGCCGGATGGGAAGGACGTGTTCGGCACGAAGGACGCAGTTTCGACGATGCTGAATCAGACCTGACGGCCGACTACGACCAGAACCGGAACAAATCGGATCCTGACTGGAACGAGATCAAACCGGCCGCACGCGCAGCCTGGAACCGTGTCGAGCAAAACCGGAATAACGGCATGTAATGTTTAAATCATACCAGCCTCCGTCAATGCCAATGCCGGAGTCTGGATTGAATAGACCACACATGGTATTACGTGTAGTTGCTACGCATAGCAATATCGGAATTTATAAACGACAAGTGTTGTTTCCACATTCATGGGATAGACCGTACGGGGCGTTCAGTCCTGGATGCACGCCCCTGCTTGTACAGATTACGTCTGAGAATTTCAACGTTCCTGATGTTAGCCTTCCATGCCACATCAAATAAATCACCCACTAGCGGAACTGACCCTATGAGTACATCAAGGCCAAGATTCCATAGCATGTGTAGAATTGTGCTCCTGCTCGCTCCCAGCCGCCAGGCGTGGAACACTATCCAACTGGAAACAAACCCCATCCCCACGTCGCCAACGCCTGGGATCAATCCGATGATTGAATCAAGTCCGACCCTGATTTCTGTATAGGGTATCTTGATGGAAGTGTCCAGCCGTCGAGCCAACTTCTCCAGACGCTCTAATTCAGCATCTGTATGGCCTCCCAAAGGATTAGTATATGTTCCCATAATATTATTGAAATTGTTTCAGCAGCGGTTGGGTCAACGACTGTCGACATTTTTGGTAGTCCTGTAGCAAACGGTCGGCTTTTTTCTTTCTGTTCCGCACTGCGAGTATATTGAATTGATCCGGTAATCCCCCCAATAGTAATGGTGTCCGCAAGTAGAAATTATGCGGCTTGTTATAATTTATGGCAGGGTGGAATGCCACCCAATGCCAGCTAAAGCACCTGCCACCAAATAGAGACCAGTGGTTGGGAACACCCACTAAGCGTTTCAGTGCTGTTTGTCCTCAGAGGTGTCTATGAGTACTTTGGCCGTGGTCATGATGCGCAGGGTAAAGAAGGTCAGGGCGCTCAGAATCAGCGCAATTTCAAGCCGCCCGGGTGGTGGCTACTGATATGCCGATTGCCCCCGTTAGCCACAGGCTCGCAGCCGTTGCTGTGCCGGAAACGAAACCTTCCCCTTTCACTACATTCTTGAGGATGGCGCCCCCGCCGATAAATCCTATCCCGGTAATGATACCTTCCATGACACGTGCTTCCGCATCCGTGGTAGCGAGGACCTGAAGGCCCACCAGCATGTATCCGCATGCGCCAACAGCTACCAGCGGGAAGGTGCGCAGGCCTGCTGTACGTTCATTTTTTTCGCGGTCCCAACCAATCGGCAGGGCAAGGATTTAGGCGTACAACAGATCGCGTATGTGCAGTGCGACTATATTCCATTCAAGATCAGGTATCAGGTTCATGTGCTTCTGCTGCTGCTGGATTTTTGATGCGAATCGCGAAAATAAGCAGGAAAAAATAAGCAGGAAATAGCTGCTTGTCCACTTGCAGGAGCGTCAAAGTGGTTGCTTAACTATCAGCCTGAGGGATGGACTACAGTCGCGTCTGTGCGTTGGCACACTGAGCACAAACAAG
>JBGTHE010000357.1:0-7620 GCA_041746335.1 Lysobacterales bacterium
GGTGGTGCTGCGTATCCTTGATTCTTCAGCCACCAAACTCGGTATTGAACAACTGGGTTTTGAAATGGAGCAACGTCGGCTGTACGAATCAGCCATTTCAAAGCCTTATGGCATGATCCTGGTGACTGGCCCCACGGGCAGTGGTAAGACGGTAACGCTTTACACCGCATTGCAGATGCTGAACGATGAAGGCCGCAATATTTCTACCGTTGAAGATCCGGTAGAAATCCGCGTACCCGGCATCAACCAGGTGCAACAGAACATGAAGCAGGGCATGACTTTTGCACGTGCTCTGCGTGCCTTTTTGCGACAGGACCCGGATGTGATCATGGTCGGTGAGATTCGAGACCTGGAGACGGCGGAGATCGCCATCAAGGCCGCGCAAACCGGTCACTTGGTCCTTTCCACCCTTCATACCAATGATGCACCGCAATCCATCACGCGTTTGATGAACATGGGTGTGCCCACTTATAACATCACCTCAGCGGTCAACCTGGTGATTGCGCAACGCTTGGTGCGTACCTTGCATGTTTGCAAGAAACCCGATGAATTGCCGCGGGAAGCATTGTTGCAGGCGGGCTTTGGGAAAAACGAACTGGACGAACTGAAATTATTCAAACCCATTGGGTGCGCGGAATGCAATGAAGGCTATCGGGGGCGTTCCGGTGTTTTTGAAGTCATGCCCATTACCGATGAAATTTCGCGTATCATTTTGGAAGAAGGCAATGCCATGCGCATTGCCCAGCAGGCACGCAAGGAAGGTATCGATGACCTGCGTACTTCTGCATTGAAAAAAGTCAGGGCAGGAGCCACCGACATCATCGAAATGAACCGGGTAACCAAGGACTAGGTTATGGCAAAGACACTACCAGTAGAGCCGATTGTATTTCTGTGGCAAGGACGCGACAAACGCGGAGTTAAACTAAAGGGCCAGCAGATTGCTTCCAGCCCTAACCTGGTGCGAGCGGAACTCCGCCGCCAGGGCATCAATCCCATTTCTGTCAAGAAGAAGAGCAAACCACTCCTTGGCGGTGCTGGCTCTCGGATCACTTCCAAGGACATTACCTACTTCAGCCGCCAATTGGCCACCATGCTGAAATCCGGTGTACCGCTGGTAACCGCTTTCCAGATTATTGGCGGGGGTCTGAAGAATCCGCGCATGCGCACCGTGGCCGACAAGATCCGCGCCGAAGTGGAATCCGGTGGCGCCTTGCATGAAGCGTTGGCGAAGTACCCGGTGCAGTTTGATGAGCTTTACGTCAACCTGGTTGCTGCCGGCGAAAGTGCTGGTGTTCTGGATACCATCCTGGACAACATCGCTTCGCATAAAGAACGCATCGAAACCATCAAGGGCAAAATCAAGAAAGCCCTTTATTATCCTGCGGCGGTAATTGCCGTTGCCATTATCGTGACCAGTATTCTTCTAATCTTTGTAATCCCTCAATTTGAAGCCATCTTCGTATCCTTCGGCGCAGACTTGCCCGCCTTTACCAAGATGGTGGTGGGCGCCTCCCGGTTCATGCAAAGCAAAGGTGTTTACGTATTAGGGTTAATGGTTGCAATCATCGTTGGCCTGATTATGGCGAAGAATCGATCCAAGAAGTTCTCTCACTTCATCGACCGGATATCACTGAAGCTACCGATTGTCGGCTCGATTCTGGAACAGGCAGCCATTGCACGTTTCTGCCGCACTCTGGCAATCACTTTTGCTGCCGGCGTGCCGCTGGTGGATGCCTTGAAAATTGTTTCGGGCGCAACCGGAAACGCGATATACGACGAAGCTGCATTGCAGATTCGCAGTGATGTTGCAGTGGGTCACCAATTACAGCTGGCTATGCAACAAACCGACATATTTCCGAACATGGTGGTGCAAATGGCAGCTATCGGCGAGGAAGCCGGTTCGCTAGATGCCATGCTGGTGAAAGTGGCTGAAGCCTATGAGGAAGAAGTCAACAACTCAGTGGATGCGCTCAGCAGCTTGCTGGAACCCGCCATCATCGTGTTTGTGGGCGTGCTGGTTGGCGCCATGGTGATCGCCATGTACCTGCCCATCTTCAAGATGGCTGCCGTTATTTGATTCGTATCTGATCAGTATCTGACTGGGCTCACCAAAGGAACTCATGCTGGAAACTTTGTTGGAAACACCACCCCTGCTCTATGCGGGGGTGTTTTTTTTGGGCGCCCTCATTGGAAGCTTCCTGAATGTGGTGATACTGCGTTTACCCCCCATTCTGGAGCATGACTGGCGCTGCCAGTGCCGCGACTTGCTGGATATCCCGGGTGAAGCACCGAAGGCTCCGCCGGGAATTGCGCTAGATCGTTCGCGCTGCCCGCACTGTGGCCACAATATCCGAGCACATGAAAATATCCCCATACTCAGTTTCATATTGCTGGGGGGTAAGTGCTCCGCCTGCAAAGCACCAATTTCCTGGCGATACCCGCTGGTGGAGCTGGCTACGGCCGTTCTGTTCCTGATCACGATTTTGCACTTCGGGCCTACCACCCAGGGCTTGTTGGCTTTATTACTGACTGCGGTGCTGGTGGCTTTGACCGGCATTGATGCCGATACCCAGCTGCTGCCTGACAATATCACCCTGCCTCTGCTCTGGGCCGGATTGCTGGCCAATTACTTCGGTGTGTTTACCAGTCTTGAATCCAGTGTGCTGGGTGCCATCATCGGCTACCTGATTCTCTGGACAATCTATCACCTGTTCAAAATCATGACCGGCAAGGAAGGTATGGGTTACGGTGATTTCAAATTGCTGGCGGCCCTCGGTGCCTGGCTGGGCTGGCAATTCCTGCCGCTGATCGTCCTTATGTCTTCCGTGGTAGGCGCAGTGGTAGGGCTGGCCTTGATGGGCATGGGCAAACTGCAACGCGACAAACCTATGCCTTTCGGGCCCTTCATAGCTGCCGCTGGCTGGATCACCCTGATTTGGGGTGAGCGTTTGTTGGATTACTACACCAGCTCCAGCCAGTTTGGTTGACGCGCCTGTAGGAGCGGCCTCGGCCGCGAAAAGGATCGGCTCCAAGGAGCCCCCAACATTTGGATAGCCCATGCGGCTTGTAGGAGCGGCCTGGGCCGCGATCAGTTCGGCTCCAAGGCGCCTCCTACATCACCGTGGGTTAAGATCACCCTTAATCCCAGAGTTCGAACAGAAACTTTGACATCCCGCAGCAACCCACCCTATGTCGTAGCCCTCACGGGCGGAATTGCCTCGGGGAAAACAGCCGTTTCTGATCGGTTTGCAGCTTTAGGAGTGCCTGTGATTGACACCGATGTGATTGCTCACCAGGTGGTTGCATTGGGTCAACCGGCTTTGGCAGATATCCGCCAGGCATTTGGCGATAACATTCTGCTACCAGATGGCAATTTGCACCGCAGTAAACTTCGTGAAATCATATTTTCCGATACAGCTGCCAAGCAAAGATTAGAAGCCATCCTGCATCCCGCCATTCGCGCACAGGTTCAACTGCAAATCGCAGCCGTGAGCGCTGATTACTGCGTGGTCGTGATTCCTTTGTTCACAGAGACGGGGTCTTACGATTGGGTTGATCGTGTGCTGGTGGTCGATACGGATGAAGAAACACAAATCAAACGGGTCATGCAGCGTGATGGGGTGAGTCGTCAACAGGCGGAAGCTGCTCTGGCATCGCAGACCCGCAGGCGATCACGCCTGGCGCTGGCTGACGATGTGATTGAAAACAATGGATCCATAGCTGACCTGAACGCTGCTGTTTCACGTTTGCATGCTTTGTACATGAAATTAGCTGCATCGCGACCTGATGCTCATGGCTAAGTTCTGGATTCCGGACGTTTGCTGCGCAAAGTCCGGAAAGACGGTGAGGCGTTTGGCTGCGCAAAGTCCGGGAAGACGGCGGCGGCTGCTGGCCGCACGAAGCCCGGGAAGACGGCGAGGGTGGATAGGTACCCACCCAGGCCGTGTTAGTGTGCGTCAGCGGCGCGCCGGAACCTCGCGCTGCGTGTAACGCGCATTGAAGCTGATGCGGGCAGCGAATTGCGCCATGTCCTCATCGAGCACCGTAACGGGCTCCAGCATGACGACCCACTTTACGCCTTCCGTACACGGCGGTGTGGTCAAGGAACCGGAATAACGAAAATGCTTCTTTGAGTCAGGAAGGAACGCTAAAGGGTTAAATGGGTCTGCCAGCTCTTCCATGCTGTTCAACTCACCTTCGATCTCGGGCAGGCTCATGAAAATAGGCGCAAGGGGGCCGCTGGTGTCTCCGCGTGTCAGGAAAACGCCAATAACCGCGATCTCGCCATCGTCGTCCTTGTGGACGAGATGCAGTTCCATGTCATAGCCACGGCCTTGAATGCGGTGTTCGCTGGCGGTGTGAAAGTGGAATTGCGCCAGTTCGTAGGTCTTGCCATCCAGCCACAAGGTGTTGTCACCTTCGGTTTCAACTTCGATGGTGTGGCCATTGTTGAAAATTTCTCCGTGCGTTGCCGTGTCGTAATCGACCTTGAGGTGCGGATAGACCCGCTGCTTGCCGAGATCTACCGGAGACTGCCGGTCACCGCTCGTACAGGCAAAATTATCTTCGTCCAGATCGCTCCAGAAATCTGGTCCGATTTCACCGAAATAACCAAACGATTGTGCGAAGCTGGTGGAAACTGGCGAGATTAACAACGCGGGAACTAACAAAACAGCAAATCTGTTCATGAATATCCTCCTTGATATAAAAAATCCCATTTGAAATGGCCCCTGAAGTCATCTTATGCCATTGCTTCGCGGTTTGGGCAGAAATCTTGCAATCCATGAAGGCGAGCCATTTCATCAGTCCTGGATTCCGGACGTTTTCTACGCAAATTCCGGAAAGACGGTAAGGAGAGTGGCTGCGCCGATTTCGTAAGGACGGCGAAGGGTGTGGCTAGGCAAAGCCCCGAACAACGGCAAGGGGTGTGGCTGGGCAAAGTCCGAAAGGACGGCTTGGAACGTCCTAGGTCAGTTTACCGTGGCACTGCTTATACTTTTGCCCTGAGCCGCACGGACAAGGTTCATTGCGGCCCACTTTGCGCCCTTCCCGTACATAGGTATCCGGAACCTCGGGTGCTGCGGGCCTGGCTGGGGGAGTTGCTGCCGGGGCATTGGCTTCATCGTGCCGGAATTGCAGGTCTTTCTCACTGCGACGCTGGGCATCCACTGCTGCGACGTCGGCTTCAGCCTTCACCTGCACTCTGGCCAGAATGCGCACAACTTCGTGCTTCATGTTCTTCAGAAGTTCGGTGAACATCTCGAACGATTCACGCTTGTATTCCTGCATGGGCTGCTTCTGCGCATAACCCCGCAGGCCGATGCCCTGTCGCAGGTAATCCATGCGCGCCAGGTGATCTTTCCATTGCTGATCCAAAACATTCAGCATCAGGGCTTTTTCGAAATGCCGCATCACTTCCGGGCCAGTTTGTGTTTCCTTGGCCTCGAAGTGACTATCAACCCGGGTGAGAATACGCTCACGCAGCGCGGTTTCATGCATTTCTGCATCTTCCTCCAGCCACTGCCTGACGGGCATGTCTATGCCGAACTCGCCTTCCACGACTTTTTCCAGCCCGGGCAAGTCCCACTGCTCATCAATACTACCCGGCGGCACGTATTGATCGATGATTTCTTCGAAAACATCGGCGCGCATTCCTGCAACTTCTTCACCGATCTCTTTGGCTTCCATCAATTCATTACGCTGACCGTAAACGACGCGCCGTTGGTCATTGGCCACGTTGTCATAATCCAGCAAATGCTTGCGCACATCGAAGTTGTGAGCTTCGACTTTGCGCTGCGCATTTTCGATCGCCCGGTTGAGCATGCCCGCCTCGATGGCTTCGTCTTCCTTCATACCAAAACGCTGCATCATGCCGGACATGCGGTCCGAGGCAAAAATTCGCATCAGGCTGTCTTCCAGAGACAGATAGAAACGTGATGAACCCGGATCACCCTGACGACCGGACCGGCCACGCAACTGGTTGTCGATACGCCGCGATTCATGCCGTTCGGTACCGATGATATGCAAACCGCCCGCTTCCAACACTTTCCCACGTTCGCCTTCACAAGCCCCGCGATGACGTGCGAAGGCCCCCAGATATTCCGGCGTAGTCATATCGCATGCGCCGGGAATACAAGCCGTTTCTTCACCGTACACTTCAGATCGCGCCGCGAATTCGGGGTTGCCGCCCAACACAATGTCGGTACCACGACCAGCCATATTCGTAGCAATGGTAACGGCACCTGGCCTTCCCGCTTGCGCCACGATGGCCGCCTCACGAGCATGAAGTTTTGCATTCAATACTTCGTGGGTAATTTTCTGATGCTTCAGCTTGCCGGAAATCAGCTCCGATGTTTCGATCGAAGTGGTGCCGACCAATACCGGCTGACCCCGATCCACACAATCCTTGATGTCATCAATGATGGCTGTCCACTTGGCTTCGGCCTTGAGGAATACCAGGTCGTCTTTATCGTCCCGGATCATTGGCATGTGCGTGGGAATCACCACGACTTCCAGACCATAAATGGACTGGAATTCATAAGCTTCGGTATCTGCAGTACCGGTCATACCCGCCAGCTTTTCGTACAGGCGGAAGTAGTTCTGGAAAGTGATTGAAGCCAGGGTCTGGTTATCCCGCTGGATGGGTACACCTTCTTTAGCCTCAATGGCCTGGTGCAAGCCTTCGGACCAACGCCGCCCGGACAAGGTGCGCCCGGTGAACTCATCCACGATGACGACTTCACCGTCTTTTATGATGTAATCCACATCTTTATTGAACAGGTGGTGCGCGCGCAAGGCGGCATTCAGGTGATGCACCAGGTTGAGATTCTGCGCGTTGTACAGGCTGTCGTCTTCTTTCAGCAAGCCCGATTTCACCATCAGTTTTTCGACATGGCTCATGCCGTCTTCGGTGAGGTAAACCTGCTTCTGCTTTTCATCGATGGTGAAATCGCCTTCACCGGGTTCGCTGTTGTCATCAACTGCAGGCTCTGCCCTGCTGAGGCTGGGTATCAATTGATTGATACGCACATAAAGTTGCGGTGATTCTTCTGCCGGACCGGAAATGATCAGCGGGGTGCGTGCTTCGTCAATCAGGATGGAATCGACTTCGTCGACGATCGCAAAATAACGATCGCGCTGCACTTTCTGCTCCACCGAGAAAGCCATGTTATCGCGCAGGTAATCGAAACCCAGTTCGTTATTGGTGGCGTAAACCACATCGCAGGCGTATGCAATTCGTTTGTCGTTGGCCACCATACCGGGGATGACCACACCGACGGTCATACCCAGGGCCTGGTATACCGGCCCCATCCAGGCCGCGTCTCGCCGCGCCAGATAATCGTTAACGGTAACCACATGAACGCCGCGGCCCGTCAGTGAATTGAGATAAACCGCCAGGGTGGCCATGAGGGTTTTACCCTCACCGGTTTTCATTTCGGAAATCATGCCACGGTGCAGAACGATACCGCCGATCAGCTGCACATCGTAATGCCGTAAACCCAACCCGCGTTGCGAAGCTTCGCGCACTGCCGCAAATGCTTCAGGCAGCAGTTTATCCAGCGTTTCGCCATTGCTATGGCGCTCGCGTAGCTTGGCTGTCAGGCCTTTGAGATCAGAATC
>JBGTHE010000358.1:0-4002 GCA_041746335.1 Lysobacterales bacterium
CTGCACTGGACCTTTCCCAATCTTTTATCGTGCAGGCGCCCGCAGGATCTGGCAAAACCGAACTGCTGACCCAGCGTTTCCTCAAATTACTGGCCCATGTGGATCGGCCGGAACGTTTGCTGGCCATTACCTTTACCCGAAAAGCCACGGCGGAAATGCGCGAACGAATCCTGCGCCGTCTGCGCCAGGCCGCTACGGACGAATTGCCAGCCTCAAAGCACGAACGCCTGGCCATCGACCTGGCGCGCGAGGCCTTGCAGCGCGATCAGCAACAAGGCTGGAACCTTCTGCAAAACCCCGGCCGGTTGCGCGTGCTCACCATCGACGGCTTGTGCGCGCAGTTCCTCGCCCGTGATACCAAATTGGGCGGCCTCGGCGCCGGTCTGGCCGTGCAGGAATTGGCCGAGCCACTGTATCGCGAAGCCATTGAATGCTTGTTTGAAGAACTCGCCGCCGTTCCCGACGATTCCGGAAGCTGGGCTGAAGTCCGGCAGGCGCTCGGCCGCGTGTTGTTCCTGCTCGATGGCAACGCTCAGGACTTGCGCGAATTGCTGGTCGATAAATTGAAAGCGCGTGACCAATGGGTGGATCGCATCGGCATGGAAGCCGGCAGCCTCGCAGCGGTAGTTGCCGAGCGGCAGGCAATCGAGCTCACAGCCTTTTATCGGGCTCTCGGCAAGGACCGATATCAAAACACCGCTGGCTTAATGGCAGAACTCGGTGCTTCAGTTAAAGATAATTACCCGCCTTCGCGTTTTGCATCCATCTACCAGGCAGGCGTAGAGAGTTTGCAACAGCACGTGCACCAGGCTTTTCTGTTTTGTCGGGTGCTGCTGAAAAAAGACCTAAAACTCATGGCGCCAGGGTCATTAAACAAACGTATATTCAAAGAGTTACCCGATCATTTTCAAGTACACCTTAAAGCCATGCAAAACCAACTGGCCGAATGGTCGGGAGAAGCAGCTGCCACTGCCGCCATCGAGCGCATGGGCAAATCACCGCCTCTTGAATTGGGACAAAATACCGAAAGCTTGCAGCAGGATATCGTGCTGGTGCTCAAACATGCCCTGGCCAGGCTGCGGGTGCTGTTTCACGATAAGAGCGAGTGCGATTTCCACTACATGACCGAGCTCGCGCTGGAAAGCCTGGGCGAAGAGGACAACCCCGGTTCGCTGCTGCTGGCCGAAGATGCCCGTATCGAGCACATCCTGATGGACGAATTCCAGGACACCAGCAACACCCAGTTCAAGCTGTTGCGACGCCTGATGTCGGGCTGGACCGGCGACGATGGCCGCAGCCTGTTCCTGGTCGGCGATCCCATGCAGTCCATATACCGCTTTCGTCAGGCCAATGTTGGCTTGTTCATCGACGTGGTGCAGCAACGGGGCCTCGGTACCGTGCCGCTGGAATATCTGCAGTTGCAGTCCAACTTCCGGTCACGGCAGGAAATTGTCGGGTGGGTGAATCAGCAATTCTCCGGCATATTCCCCGCGCAAGACGAACGCGATTCAGGCGCCGTGCAATACGCCGAAGCCGCGGCAGAGCAGGGCAGCGGCGGCGCGGTGCAGCTTTATGCGTTTCCACCGAAAACACCGGATGAAGTAGAAGCACAACACGTTGTCGCATTGATCCGGCAGATACGGGCAGAACTGGGTGACCCCACCATCGGCATCCTTGCCCGCGCGCGCAAACACCTTGAGCAGATCGCCCGTGCTCTGCAACAGGCGGGCATCGAAACGCAGGCTGTCAAAATCGATGAGCTGCAGGAACGCCCGGTAGTGTGCGACCTGATCGCCATCACACGCGCTTTAAGCCATCCCGGAGACCGCATTGCCTGGCTGGCCATATTGCGCGCGCCCTGGGCCGGGTTAACGGTAGCGGAGTTGCACGCAGTAGTTAGTGACCTGAAGCACCGCGACCTGCTGTCCTGCCTGCAGAAGGCTGTAGAAAATACTAACGCGCCCGATTTACGCGAACGGTTGCAGCGCATCGCCCATGTAATGACAGAAGCGACCTTACAGCGTGGCCAGCTCAGCCTGCGTCAACGGGTGGAGACTGCCTGGCTGAGCTTGGGTGGACCGCTTTGCTATGCGTCAGTCGCCGAGCTCGAGCATGCCCGAACCTTCCTCGATTTGCTGCAGCAACTGGAACAGGAAGGCACAGAAAACCTCGAATCCCGCTTGAACCGCCATCTGCAAGAGCTGTATGCAGACAGCAGCGCCTCCCGCCTGCAATTGATGACCATCCACCAGGCCAAGGGCCTGGAGTTTGATGTGGTGATCGTCCCGGGCATGGCCCGCAAGATCGGGGGAGATCGCAAAACCCTGGTGGCTTTGCAGGAATTTCACAACGAACACGGCGAGGACAGTAGCCTGTTGGCGCCGCTGCCAGCCCGCATCAAACCCGAAGCCAGCTTGTACGGCTATCTGAGCGCCGTAGAAGCCGAACGCAGCGCATTTGAACAGCAGCGCGTGCTGTACGTGGCTTGCACCCGAGCGCGCACGCAACTGCACTTGCTGGGCACATACAATGTCGCCAAGGACGAAGTGTGTGCCCCAGCTGGCAGCTTGATGGAGTTGCTGTTCCCAGCTTTTGCTCCAGCCATTCGAGAGAGCCTTGCTGTGGTAGAAGCGGGCCATGTTGTAGGAGCGAGCCCTGCTGCCGTCCCATCACAAAACTCTGTAGGAGCGAGCCTTGCTCGCGACAATGCTTCCGATGACTTGGAATCCAATGAAGACAAGGATAACGAATACCCCACCCCGCAGACTTTCCCCTTACTGCAACTGCAGGGCGCGCCACTGCTACCTCTTGATTTTGTTAGTTCCAGTTTTGGTGTGGGAGCGAGCCTTGCTCGCGACCCAACCCCAACCCCTATTGCGCTCCCCGAACTCCCCACCCGCACAAGCGTGGCCCTGGGCGGCGCCGTCCACGAATGGCTGGAACTGATCCACGATCACTGGGACCAGGGCTGGAATGCAGTTTGGTTTGAGCACCACAAAGACGCACTGCAAAGCAGCCTGATTCGGGCCGGTTTAAGGCCAACAGAAGCCGCGGAACATCTGCCCGAACTGCAACGCATATTCACGGAGGCTATAACCAGCGAATCGGGCAGGGCAGTCATTAGCCCCACAGGCAAACAGCAATCATGGACGGAATTGCCACTGCTACGCCGCGATGGCAACCGCATCAGCAAACACATCATCGACCGCCTCTATGAAAATGAAAACGGCCTGACCATCGTCGATTACAAAACTGGCACCGAAAGCCTCGAGACACGTGAGCGCTGGGCCAGCCAGCTGCAGCGCTACCGTGAACTGGTGCAGAGCCTGGACGCAGGCACCGTATCAAGTGCCCTCATTTTTCTGGCCAGCGACAACCAGATTAATCGTCTGAATCTCCTGGATTGACATTGTAATGTATAAGATTACAATGACATCTGATTAATTACAGCGAAGAATGATACGCTCCTTCAAACACAAAGGTCTTGAACGTTTCTTCAGAAAGAGCGACCACAGAGGCATTATCGCGAAAACTGAACTGCGGATTGAACGAATGCTTGATCGCCTTGATACCGCTTCAAAACCGGAGGACATGAATTTACCCGGATACCGGTTCCACCCACTAACAGGCGACAGAAAAGGAACCTACACCGTAACTGTTACCGCTAACTGGCGAATTACTTTCAGATTCACGGGCGAAGATGCTATCGATGTCAATTTGGAGGATTATCACTGATGAAGAATTTGCGAAACCCAAAACGTCGTCCTACGCATCCGGGAGCACTTTTGCGCGAAGATGTTCTTCCTGCCCTGGAAATGACTCAAACCGAGTTTGCCCAGCGGATTGGAGTTTCCCGGTTATCGGTTTCAGAACTGCTGCACGAGAAGCGCTCCATGACTCCTGAAATGGCTGCACGAGTTGCAAAGTTACTTAATACGACTCCGGAAAGCTGGCTACGTATGCAGCAGGCCGTTGATCTTTGGGAGGTTACTCAGCAACCCG
>JBGTHE010000359.1:0-2620 GCA_041746335.1 Lysobacterales bacterium
ATCGCCCGCAGTCTCAAATTATCTGACGACGGACATTCCGGGAGCAGCAGTAGTAGCGGTAGGCCCCGCCCTTGCCGGTATTCTGGATCAAGGCGCTGTCGCAGTAGCCGCAGCGGGCAAGGCCCGCGAGGAAGGTCGGGCCGTTTGCTACCCGGGGCGGCATCCGCCTCGGGCTTCTGCTCTGCAGCAGGCCCTGGACGGCATTGAAGGTCACCTCATCGATGATGGCGGGGACGTCGAGTACCACCCATTGCGAGGGCGGATGAGCGACCTTGTTCCGGGTGTCGCGCCGGTTGAAGAAGTGCTTGCCATGGTAGGTGCTGCAGGTCAGCGTCTGATGGATGTTGCCGGTGCTGAACTTGCGGCCCCTCCGGCGAACGCCGCGCTCGTTGAGGTGGTTTGCAATTGATTTCACGCCAGCAGGGCGTCCGCTCGCTCCGCTGGCCATGGCATAGATCAGCCGCACCACGCTGGCCTCGGCCTCGTCGATGACGATCACCTTCTTGTCCTTGGTGCCCCTGCGTTCGGCGACTTCAAGAGTATAGCCATAGGGAGGCCGAGCGCCATTCCAGAAGCCCTGGCGCGTATTTTCGCACATGGCGCGGTGGACGTGCTTGGCGTTCTCGCGCGACTGGTGCTCGTCAAAAATGTTCAAGACCTTGCGGATGAACTCACCACTGCCGTCCTGCCCGATACCCTGGGTCATGGAGATCAGCTCAACCCCGGCCCCTTTCAATTACCCACAATTCTGGTGTCCGCTGATCGATGTCTTTTCCGTCGAAACTTGAATCATTGGAATCGCTTGTGATTCATTGCTGAGCACCTGATTCGCGGCAAAAGAGGTGCGCCATGCAAGTAGCGGAGAGAATGTCTGCGGCGGTGCCGCTTCGGCACCCGCGCGTCGAGTGCGGTCCTCCCCGGGAAGAAGTGACATGGGCGGATCACGAGATTTCTGGATGCGTCTTCAAAGATGCCCGGCTTGGCTGTAGATTCGGAAAGCTGTTGAAGCGGATCGGGTGCGCCATGGGCGAGAGCATTCCCCTGGTTTGCCAGGACTGGGCGAACACCAAAGCGGCCTACCGCTTCCTAGCCAATGAGAGGGTCAGCGAAGCAGACATCCTGGGCGGCCATTTCCATTCGACATGTGATCGTTTCGCGGCAACTGACGGCCCTGTGCTGATCCTCCATGACACCACGGAGTTCATCTATGAGAGAGAACAACCTGCCCTGATCGGTTCGACAAAAAGCGTCAACAGCGGCAGGGACAAGGCTGGCCGGGTGAGGTCGCACACGATTTGCGGCATCCTGATGCATTCGAGTCTCGCGGTGACGACCGAAGGGCTGCCGCTCGGGTTGACGGCAATCAAGTTCTGGACGCGCAAGAAGTTCAAAGGCACCAACGCGCTCAAGAAGAAGATCAATCCCACGCGGGTCCCCATCGAGCAGAAGGAGAGCGTGAGATGGCTTGAAAATCTGACGCAATCCACAGAGCTTCTCGGCGAACCGCCAAGATGTGTCCACATCGGCGACCGCGAGAGCGACATCTATGAGCTGTTCTGCACGGCGCATGCGGCAGGAACCCATTTTCTGGTGCGAACCTGCGTTGACCGTCTGGCTGGCGATGGTAACCACACAATCTCGGATGAAATGGCTGAGGTTGCCGTCAAGGGGCTGCACCGCGTCGAGACCGGCGACGGCAAGGGCGGCACCAGCCAGGCAGTTCTGGAACTCAGATACCGCCGCATTCACGTCCTGCCTCCGATCGGCAAGCAGAAGCGTTACACTGCGCTGGACTTGACCGTGACCCATGCGCAAGAACGCGGCGCCCCGAAGGGCCGCAAGCCAATAGACTGGAAGCTCCTCACCGACTTGCCCGTTCGCTCTAAGAAAGACGCCATCGAGAAACTCAACTGGTATGCCATGCGCTGGAAGATCGAGGTGTTTCACAAGATTCTGAAATCGGGCTGCAAGGCCGAACACTCGAAGCTCAGAACCGCGCAACGCCTGGCGAATTTGATCGCGGTCTTCTGCATCCTGAGCTGGCGGGTGTTCTGGATGACGATGATGAACCGGGCAACGCAGAACGCATCCCCCAAACTGGCGCTGACCGGCATGGAAATCACGCTCCTCGACAATCTTGTGAGTGACACCCGCAGAAGCCCAGCGGGACCGAAGACACTGCCCCACTACCTCACCAAAATCGCCAGGCTCGGTGGCTATCTTGCCCGCGCCAGCGATCCTCCACCAGGCAACATGGTCATGTGGAAAGGCCTGTCACGACTCATGGATATCGAATTGGGCGCAACCATGAGAGCCAGATTTGTGGGTAATTGAAAGCCCCGGCCCTCCGCATCTGCCGGACATAAATCTCAGAGTGCATCGCATCGCGGCTAAAGCGGCTGAGTGAGTGCACGACGACGAACTCGAAGGGTTTGTCGGAGCGCTTGGCCTTGTAGATCATTTCCTGGAAGACGGGGCGATCGTCGTCCATGGCGGAGGCTCCGGCCTCAGAAAATACCTCCGCCACCTCCCAGCCCTTGCGCTCGCAGTAAGCCCGGCACTGGGCCACCTGGTCCGGCAGCGACAGATCGTGTTCTGCCTGACGAGTGGTGGAGACACG
>JBGTHE010000360.1:0-2991 GCA_041746335.1 Lysobacterales bacterium
TTTATTCAGAGTTGCCGCGGTACAAGGATGTGCCGCCATTTTCGATGATTGTAAATCATTGAAAATGAAGCAAAACAAAAATGACATTTTTTGTTTTGCGTGCTCTGATGCTTCAGGGACGAATTAATCAGAGCTTCCTTAGGTTAGCCCGATCAGTGGTAGGCCGTGTGCTGCACTGCACGCTCGCGCAGCGCGTCAAACATGCCGGGGATTTCCCATGCCCGCAAAAACACCGACAGCGACAGGGCCACCGGCAACTGGAACCAGCGGACGCCGTAATTGCCGGCATTCCTGAAACAAATCCGCCACTCGTGCAGCGTGCGCGCCACAACCATGAGCGGAATTGACAGCAGCCCCAGGCGGGCCAGCCAGGCGTACTCAATGGAACCATCGACGCGCCGCTGGGCAATCACGGCATGCCCCACGTTGCGGCGTATATCGAACTCCATGGCCCAGCCGGTCAGCTCATGGATACAGGTGAGATCGGGCTCGAACCAGATACGGTGCCCGGCGCGCTGCAACTGCCGGGCGAAAATGCGCGAGTTGAACACCGGCGGATAGGTGGGGGGCTCCAGCGACAGCATCACAGACCGCCGGATGCCGAAATTATTCGCCGCGAACACGTCAATTTCCGCGGCTGAACCGGGGTCGATGTCACCGCGGTCGAGCAGCGCCAGCACCCGGTTTCGCAAGCCATGTTCGGGATAAAACGAGCGCCCGGTCACCACCGCAAACTCCGGCCGCGCCTGAAACGCCTGCACCAGGCGCTGGCACCACCCCTCGCCCGGAATGCAGTCGGAATCGATATAGCCGATCAAATCGGCCCGGGCTGCCTCAGCCGCCAAATGCTTCTGCGTCGCGGATTTGTGCGAGGGCGTGGGCACCAGTCGCACGCCCGGCCGGCCGGTCAGGCTTTCCGGCACTTCCTCTCCCTCCATGATGGTGAGCAGGATTTCGAAGGGTACGTCGGAAATCTGCGCGGCAAGCGCGTCCAGCACCACGCGCTCGTCGTGCCAGTTACGAATCTGGCCAAGTTGGTAGTCTGAGGTCACCACTACACTGAGAACCGGGTTCACGTCTGATGCTGCCGGAAATCTCATGGCGGCGGGAATTGCTTCAGCAGATCGGCCATCGTCGGCAGGCCAAGACCCGTGTTTTCATCAGGGTAGTAGCGCAGGTTCGGGCTGTTGCACTTCATCACGATGTCGGCAGTCCAGCTTTCGCCACGGTTTTGCGACTGGACCCTGAGCAATTCGTTCAAGCGTCTTGTGGATACCTCGGGCGCAATGTTTGCGAGCGCCCACGGACGCGGATCAAATTCGCTCCAGTGATTACGGAAGTAGCGTAATTCCGCGGCAAGCTCGCCTCTGTCAATCAGGCGGCCGGTTTCCGGCCGAAAGTGTTCGACCCGTACCCCGATGTGGTTGCGAAAAACGGCACCGGGAACGCCGGCGAAAAAGCCTTCGAAAAGTGCCCGGTTCCCGCCTTCCTGACTGGACAACACAAGGTTCACCTTCGATTGATTCAGAATCCGGTTTACCTCCTCGGGCGGGATGTTCTCGAAGACCTCGAATTGGGGGCGCAGCCCGAAACCCTCGATCGCCTTCAGCGCGCCATCCCGATCAGCGTCGTCCGGCTCTGACATGGCAACCAGCGCAACCCGGAAGGATGAATCCGCGATGGAGCGAAGTGCACGCAATAACAGGTCCAGTCGCTTGGCCGAGTTCCAGCGCGCGATCATCACCACATCGAAGCGCTTCAACTCGCCTTCGAGCGGCCGGAAAACGCGCGGGTCCACCCAGTCTCCGCTGCCCAACTCGATCGGAACCAGGTTAGAACCCAATGACTCCAGCAACTGCTGGTCACCCCGAAACGGCGACAGCACCACGATGGGATGGTCACGGTAGCGCGCGAAGGCAAGGAAGGCCGGGCGAGCATAGCCGGTCCAACTGGGCTCGAGCACGAGGAGGTAGTGCTGCAGCAGCGCAGCCATGTTCACGCTTCGGTGAAAAGCCTCGATCCGATCGTTGAACTTCAGCAGCAGAACACCCTTTTCCCGCACTTGCCCATCGTGGATCCGGGGTGCCTTGAGGACCAGACCAGCCGCCAGGGCTTCTGTAACACATCGCGCAGAAGGTGCGCTCATCGAAGGAATGGAGTCGTCCCGCCGGCACGCTTTCGCCAGAGATTTCTCGATCCGGCGGTTCAAAAAGGCGACGGCAGTCCCGTTACCCCAGAGTGGCTGAAGAATCCGGTGCGCCCAGGAGTTGAAAACAACCGACGCGGCCGGGCGCAACGGCTTGACCAACTGGGCCAGGGAGTAACAGAGCCCCGCCGCTATCCACACCGGGACCGGATGCGAGCGAACGTCGAGGAGAGCGCAGCGGAGCAGAAACACACTTGCAGGGAAAGAAAGTCCGCCTTTCAAAACCGTCATTGCTCGGGGACGAGTGAGATCGGGAGCGTTGAGGGAACTAACGTGCGGACCACTTTTTCTTCAGGCAGGCCCAGGTCCCGGACCAGGTGATTCACCGCATTCGCCTCTTGACCGAGGATGCCTATCAGGATTCGGTCGTAGCACATGTTCGGGAGGTTTTGCGGCGCGTAGATCTCACCTGGGACTACATCGGTAGAAACAAGGTCACTTTTGTAGTCGACGAACGCCACTACGTGCTCAGGCATAAGCGCCTGAATGGTTTGGCCGAGGGTATCCTCGCCATAGATAACAAATTGCTCTCCAGACTCCCGCAGTTTCTCAATACCCGCAGAGAACTCCTCGAACGTCCATTCGCTATCCGGCTCCTGACCGGCTACAGATTCTCGAACTGACTGGAGCAGAATTTCTTCACTGACTCCATGAGGCTGACGGGAACTCCTCCTCATGCTTTTTCTGATGAGCTTCAGCAGCTTGCCCTTATGATTATCCAGACTCAGATGTTCCTCGAAAAAAGCCACACATCGTTGTTTCTGCTCGTCGCTCGACTTGTGCTT
>JBGTHE010000361.1:0-12467 GCA_041746335.1 Lysobacterales bacterium
TTCTGCGTCCCAATCGAGAGAATATCTTTCCGAATCAATGAGATAGTCCAAAAATAAAGCGTCATGGCGTTGTGCAAGCCGAATGTTGGCCTGACTGGCAGCCATGAAGTCCCGCATGATTTGCTCCAGGGCTGTACCCTGCAACGGCGGTGCATCGGGCGAGAATATCAAGGCTGCGTCATCCAATGCGCGTGCCAACAGGTATTCATTCAGCTCAGCGTCGTCCTTGAGGTAATGTTCCTGCTTGCCCTGTTTCATTTTGTACAGAGGCGGCTGCCCGATATAAATGTGGCCGCGCTCGATCAGTTCGCGCATCTGGCGGTAGAAGAAGGTCAACAGCAGCGTGCGGATGTGCGAGCCGTCAACATCAGCGTCGGTCATGATAATGATGGTGTGATAGCGCAGTTTGTCCGGATTGAATTCGTCGCGGCCAATTCCGCAGCCCAAAGCTGTGATCAGCGTGCCCACCTCAGCCGAGGCTATCATCTTGTCAAAGCGCGCTTTTTCGACGTTCAGGATTTTCCCCTTGAGGGGCAGAATGGCCTGGTACTTGCGGTTGCGTCCTTGCTTGGCCGAGCCGCCGGCAGAATCGCCCTCGACCAGGAATATCTCCGACAGGGCCGGGTCTTTTTCCTGACAGTCCGCCAACTTGCCCGGCAGACCGGCTATGTCCAGAACCCCTTTACGGCGCGTCATTTCACGGGCCTTGCGGGCCGCTTCCCGTGCTCGGGCGGCTTCCACCACCTTGGCAGTAATGGTTTTGGCTTCAGCGGGATTTTCCAGCAGGAAATCACGCAACATGGCCGCTATGACAGATTCGACAACTGCCTTAACCTCGGAAGAAACCAGCTTGTCCTTGGTTTGCGAGGAAAATTTCGGGTCTGGAACCTTGACCGACAGAACAGCAACCAACCCTTCGCGGGCGTCATCACCGGAAGTGGCGACCTTGTCTTTTCTGGCCGCACCCGACTCTTCAATATACTGGTTCACGGTCCGCGTCAGCGCCGCCCGGAACCCGGCCAGATGAGTGCCACCGTCTTTTTGTGGAATGTTATTGGTAAAACAGAATACGGCTTCCTGGTAGGAGTCTGTCCACTGCAGCGCCGCTTCTACCACCACGCCGCTTAGCTCGTCGGTGAAGTGCATGACGGTGGGGTGTAAGGGATTCTTGTTTTTACTCAAATGCTCAACAAAGGAACGTATGCCGCCTTTGTATTCGAAAACATCTTCTTTACCACTGCGTTCATCGATCAACTCAATGCGAACACCCGAATTGAGGAAACTCAGCTCCCGCAAGCGTTTGGCCAAAATCTCGTAATGAAACACCGGGTTACTGAAAATTTCCCGGCTGGGGCGGAACCAGATTTTGGTACCCGTTTTGTCGCTCTGCCCGGTTGCCCGCAAGGGCTCCTGTGGAACGCCCATATGGTAGGTCTGACGCCAGACGCTGCCGTCACGACGGATTCGCAACTCAAGTTCTGCCGACAAAGCGTTTACGACCGACACGCCAACACCGTGCAAGCCGCCTGAGACTTTGTACGAATTGTCATCGAATTTACCGCCGGCATGCAAAACCGTCATTATGACTTCGGCTGCTGAGCGGCCTTCTTCCTGATGCAAATCGACGGGGATACCGCGGCCGTTATCACTGACGCTGACAGCGTCGTCTTCATGAATGGTTACTCGGACATAATCACAATGCCCAGCCAGCGTCTCGTCAATTGAATTATCCACCACCTCAAACACCATGTGGTGCAAGCCCGTACCGTCATCGGTGTCACCAATGTACATGCCAGGCCGCTTGCGTACTGCATCCAAGCCCTTGAGAACTTTGATATTTCTGGAATCGTAATTCGAATTACTCATGCTTTATCCCAACCCTTTGCCAGGGTCTATAAAATGATGTGGTGGGCGACGCTTGACGCGCACTGGCGTTCGCCGAGGGGCCAATTGAACAGGCGGCAGATCTGGCTTTAACGAAGTATTCGAACAGACAAAATTATAGCATTTTGACGCGACCGTGTTCCACGTGAAACACGGTCGCTTCAGACACGGGAGCATTCACTTGTACCCCGGTCACCCAAACCTGGCTGGCGCAATCGAGGGCTTTTTGCAGCACCTGCCTGCAATGATGCTGGTCGAACTCCGAGGCCAGATCGTCCAACAATATCAAGGGTTCTCGCCCACAGGCTTTTAATATTTGCGCTTGGCTAAGCAGCAAGCAAGCTGCCACATTCTTCTGTTCGCCACGCGACAGGGTAGACCGGATCGGTCGGCCTTCTCGCTCTAGCAACAAGTCCGCTCGGTGTGGCCCGGTCTGGCTGACGCCTTGTTCCAGATCGCGCTCCCGATGGGCCGCAAGTGCTTCTTTCAGGCTTCCAGACTTCCAGCCTGGATGGAATCGCAGCATGATGTCCGCCAGGCTGTTCCGATCAGAGTTAAGTTGACGTGAAAATTCCTGAGACAACTTTTCAAAATAGGCCTCGCGGTAAGCGCTCAGCTGCTCACCCAATGGCGCGATGATTTCATCCAGACTGTCGATAATGCCGGTTTGGCCACCCCTCAAAGCTGCATTTCGCTGTTTCATCCCGCGTGAGTACTGCCGCCAGGTATCCAGAAATAAGGGTTCCACGTGAAACACGCCCCAATCCAGAAAGCGCCGCCTGCCATCGGGTGAACCGCTTACCAGGCTGTGACTATTGGGCTCCATCAACACCACCGGTAAGGAACGAGAGAGTTCACTCAGCAAAGCTACGTCCTGCCCATCCTTACGCGCGCGCCAATGCTTTTTGCTGCGTTCCAACCCAAGGCGATGGCAAACGTCCTGGTCGTAAAGCTCGAGGAACACCTGAAAGCTGTCCGCCTGGTGGTTTATCAGTTCTTCGTTGCTGGAAGTTCTGAATGATTTGCCTCGCGATAGCAGGAATAATGCTTCCAACACGCTGGTTTTGCCGGCCCCGTTTTCTCCGTAAAAATAATTAAGACCAGCCTCTGGCAGAATTTCAGCGGTCTCGAGGTTACGGAAATTTTCTATCCTGAGGTGCGTAATGTGCAAACGCCGGGGTCCTTGGCCACCTGTGTGCCGGGGCTTTGATGATAAAACGTCGGAATTACGACCCTCTTCTTTGCGCCTCAGTCCGGCACGGTCTGTAGCCAGCAGCCAGGGGAAATCCGATAGACGGAACCGGGCTTCACAGTTAGCTGCAGCACTTTAAAGCTTCAGTGGCATGACTACGTGTTGGTCCGGGCTACCGCCCAGGGATGAAATCAGGCAACTGCTGCTGGCGTCGCGCATTTCCAGCACAATTTCTTCGGCTTCCAATGCATTTAGCGCGTCCAGCAAGTACGTGACATTAAAACCCACTGCCATTTGATCAAAGGTTAACCTGGCTTCCAGTTCTTCTTCGGCTTGTTCCTGCTGCGGGTTATGCGCCATTATTTTGAGCATTTTACCGGCGGCTTCCAGCCGCACGCCTTTGTATTTTTCGTTGGACAGAATAGAGGCTCGCTGCAACGCGAGGATCAAGGCGGCGCGCTCCAGTTCCATTTTCTTCTCCGTGCCAACCGGAATCACCGCCTGGTAATCCGGAAAACGGCCATCGATCAACTTGGAAGTTAAAACAAGCCCAGCCTTGATCAGACGAATGTGATTCTTGCCCAACCCGAGTTTAACCGGCGAGCTTGAATCTGCCAGCATGCGGGATAATTCCATAACACCCTTGCGCGGTACGATGATCTGGCGGTTCTGCCCGATGTCCAGGCGCCCATCATGATCGCATACCGCCAGCCGGTGTCCATCGGTGGCTACGGTGCGCAATCCCCCATCCCTGAATTCAAACAGTAAGCCGTTGAGATAATAGCGTACGTCCTGGTTGGCCATTGCGAAGGAAGTTTTATCCAATAGCTTTTTAAGCTTATCCTCTTGAATATCAACAGTTTCTATTGATTCTACCTGATCGGTCGCAGGGAATTCATTGGCTGGCAGGGTGGCCAGCGTATAACGGCTACGACCGGCGGAAAAAGTCAGCTTTTCGGAATCCAGGCTGACATTGATCTTCACACCATCCGGCAGCATGCGCACGATATCCAGCAACTTCCGGGCTGGAGCGGTGATCTCTCCGTCGCGCGTCACTTCGGCAGCTGCCTCAGCGATCATCTCTACTTCCATGTCCGTTCCGGTAACTACCAGCCGGGAGCCTTTGGATTGTGCCTGCAACAGGAAGTTGGCCAGCACCGGTAGAGTTTGGCGTCTTTCCACGACACCGATAATCTGACTCAGTGGCTGGAGAAAACTTTCGCGAGAAATACTGAATTTCATACCGGCTCCCTTCCTTTTTATTAATCTATTTATATATGTAACTGTAGTAGTAATAAGCCCTGTGGATATCAGGATAACATGATTTTACTTTTGTAAATCAACAACATAGAATCAATTAATCGGTCCGGAACTACCTGCGACACCTGTGCATGGCCTGTGGATAAACCCCACCCTTAAAGTCGTCCACAGCTTGTTAACGTTCTATACCGGATACAGGCACTGACTTATACAACTTAAACATATCAGGCCGTCAACAGGCGCAACAACTTGGCCTTGTCTTCGCGCAAACGCCCATCAGTAGCGCACAACTCCTCAATTCTACGACATGCGTGCAGCACGGTGGTATGGTCACGGCCACCAAAACCCTCACCGATTTCAGGCAGGCTGTGCTCCGTCAGCTCTTTGCACAGAGCCATGGCCATTTGCCTGGGCCGCGCAATGTTGCGCGTACGTCGGGGAGACAGCAAGTCACTGACTCGCAATTTGTAGTACTCAGCCACGGTTTTCTGGGTGTTTTCAATCGTGATCAGACGATCGTGCACCAGCAGCAGATCCCGCAACACTTCCTGCGCAAACGCCTCATTAATGGGGCGGCCTGTAAAACGCGAATTAGCGTAAAGGGTGTTCAAAGCACCTTCCAGGTCGCGCACATTGGATCGTATCCGGCGGGCCAGCAGGAAAGCCACCGACTCATCCAGGGCCCCGCCCCGCTCCTGCGCTTTGTTCATCAAAATGGCTACTCGGGTTTCGAAATCGGGCGGTTCAATGGCTACCGTCAACCCCCAACCAAAACGGGAACGCAACCTTGCCTCGAGGCCATCGACTTCCTTCGGATAACGATCACAGGTCAGGATGATTTGTTGCTTGCTGTTCAGCAAGGCATTGAACGTATGAAAAAACTCTTCCTGCGTGCGGTCTTTGCCGGCAAAAAACTGAATATCATCAATCAGTAGGGCTGCTGCTGATCGATAATGTTGTTTGAACACGTCAATGGTATCGCGGCGCAACGCCTGTATCATTTCGCTGACAAAGCGCTCTGAGTGCAGGTAAAGCACCTTAGCTGCCGGGTTGTGCTGGTGAATGAGATTACCCGCTGCATGCAGCAGGTGTGTTTTCCCCAGGCCCGTACCGCCATAGAGCAGCAGGGGGTTATAGGCCAACCCCGGCTTTTGTGCCACCTGTTGAGCCGCAGCATAGCCAAGCTCATTGGACTTACCTTGTACAAAGTTGCCGAACTGGTAACGGCTGTCCAAGCCAGTATCAAACGATTTTCGTCCGCTGACCGGTTTGATTTTGCCGGGCTCCCGGCCATTGGCCACCTCCACAACAATCGAGTCGCGGGTGGAACCGAGGTGTTCGTAGATGTCGCGTATCCGCTCGAGGTGGTTGAGCGAAATGTAATCACGCACATAAGCGTTTGGAGCCGTGAGCACTGTCTGGCCCTTGGCGGCTTTAGGCTGTAGAGGCCTGATCCAGGTGTTGAAATCTTCCGCTGGCAACTCTCTTTCGAGGTAGCTCAGGCAGGTTTGCCAGTGATTTTGCGCCATTGTTGGTTGTTTGAACGTTTCCTGATTTTTGGCCTGCTTTTCTTGGCAACTTTCGGTCATTGCTGATAGCAATGGCATATCCCACGGCTCTGAGACTTCGCCGGACCGCCCAGAAAGGTACTCAACCGTTCAGCTTGCAGCGAACCTTTCAGTTGCCCGGGCCGCCAAGTCTAGCGTGCTGTGGATAACTTGACCACCGGCACATGAAAATCCCGCTTTTAACTCGTTTTAGTCATCCCTCAGGCTTGTCGTGCAAGGCCTCCGCAGTTACAATTCGCCTCTTGCGTCTATTGTTTGGCATGAGTTGGGTGGTGAACCCAGAGCCCACTCAGCCTTCTGCTCACCCAGACAGCCTTCAGCTCACCAGATTTCAGGAAAGGAATAGTGTCATGAAACGTACTTTTCAGCCCAGCCAACTGGTTCGCGCGCGCCGTCATGGCTTTCGTGCTCGTATGGCTACCCGCGGTGGACGCGCCATACTCGCTGCTCGCAGAGCCAAGGGCCGCAAGCGCATTAGTGCCTGATCAGGGCCCGCAGCTCTGCGCCAAAATTCGGTGCTGAGGATTTCGCCGTTACAGGATTCGCTGCCCAAGAATGCGCTGACCAAGTTTTCGTTGAATTGGGCCTCACGCTGTAATCTTGGTGTGATTAGGGCTTGGTATGGTGTGCCTGCCCGAGCCAGGCAGGACCTACGGAATGAGTCTTCCACCTCAGCATCGCCTTACCGAGAAACGGGCCTTTCGTGAGATCTTTGAAAAGCCCTGTGTTGCCTCCGACCCCTTTTTCAAGATCATGGCCAGGCTCAACGGTCAGAATTGTTCACGGCTGGGTCTTGCGGTATCGCGCAAAGTTGATCGCAGGGCAGTTCAACGAAATCGCCTTAAACGACTGGTCCGCGAAAGTTTCAGGCAACAGCTTGCCGCGAATCCCGACATGACAGCGGCGAACTACCTGGTCTTGCCCCGCCCGGAGGCTGTCACTATATCCCACCAGGAAGCATTTGAGCGTTTGGCCAGGCTTTGGAACAATGTCAACCGAAAACTGCGGCCGCAAGATCTTTCCCCAACGGTAAAAACATAAGAGCAGGATCAGGAAACTAAGCCATGGATAACCTCAGACCGGTATTACTGATCAGCCTGGCTTTCCTCGGCTATTTGATCTGGCTGGAATGGCAGAAGGATTATGCGCCAGTGGTTGCACCGCCAGTGGCCAGCGTGCTTGAGACTCAACCGGGCAGCCCATCAAGTTCAACCGAAAACCAACTTACGGGCGAAGTAGCAGATTTACCGCCAATGGCGGATGTTCCCAATGCTGCGGTCCCCGCCGGCAGCGAGTCCGGCAGCTCAGGCGAGGCTATGATGCAGGCGGAAAGCGCGGTGGTGCGGGTGACTACCGATGTGCTGGAGATGGAAATTGGTCTGACCGGGGGCACCGTCGTCAGCACCCGACTGCTTAGCTATCCCATCGATCTTGAGAACCCGGCAGAGAAGGTGCACCTGTTACGCCGTGATGGGCTCAACCCCTTTATTGCCCAATCCGGTTTACTCTCCTCGCAAAGCGCTCCCAATCATACTAGTTCGTATCAATCCCCAAACCTCAGTTACCAGCTGCAAGAGGGTGTTGATGAGATCCGTGTGCCCCTGACCTGGCAATCTCCCGAGGGCATTCGGGTTACCAAAACATTTGTTTTCCGCCGCGGTGACTACACCGTGGAGGTTTCACACCAGCTGGAAAATCAGTCAGGCACCAGCTGGACGGGCAATCGCTACGATCAGCTGCAACGTTCGGTGCTGGAAGAAGAAACCGAGAGTAGTTTCACTGATCCGGGAACCTACTCATTTACGGGGATCGCTTTTTACAGCCCTACTGACAAGTTTGAAAAGCTGGCATTCGACGATGTCAGCGACGAGCCTTACAACAAAACCTTTGCAGGAGGCTGGCTGGCCATTATCCAACACTATTTCTTTGCTGCCTGGATCCCCCCCGCTGACGAAGTCGGCACTTATACCACCAAGGAAATCAGTGTCCAGGGACTGCCGCGCTACCTGGTTCGCACCGTTTCTCCGGCCTATACCGTGGCGGCGGGTCAACAACAAACCTTCAACAGTCGATTGTATCTGGGGCCGAAGCTGCAGGAAGAACTGGAGGCCGTCGCTCCCGGGCTGGAATACACCGTCAATTACGGCATTTTCACCGTTTTTTCCAAGCCTCTTTTCTGGCTGATGTCGCATATCCATAACATCGTTGGCAACTGGGGTTGGGCGATTGTGCTTTTGACCATCCTGATCAAGGCCGCTTTTTTCAAGTTGACCGAAGCCCAATACCGCTCCATGGCGCGAATGCGCAAATTGCAGCCGCGCATAGAGCAACTGAAAGAGCGCTACGGTGATGACCGCCAACGCATGAGCCAGGCCATGATGGAGATGTACAAGACTGAGAAGGTCAACCCGTTGGGCGGTTGTTTGCCCATACTGGTGCAAATCCCCATCTTCATCGCGCTTTACTGGGTGTTGCTGGAATCGGTGGAATTACGGCAGGCACCGTTCATCCTTTGGATCGATAACCTGTCAGTGCGTGACCCCTATTTCATCCTGCCAGCCCTCAACGCCATATTCATGATCTGGACCCAGAAACTTACGCCCATGGCTGGTATGGATCCTTTGCAGCGCAAGATGATGAACATGATGCCGGTCGTTTTTGCGGTAATGTTCGCGTTCTTTCCGGCTGGCCTTGTGCTTTACTGGGCCACTAACGCAGGCTTGTCGCTGGCTCAACAGGTTTACATTACCCGCAAAATCAACGCGGGGGACGATCCGAAATAACCACACCTCTCGAACTTACCAGGGGCGCGTCGCTTGCCTGGGTGTGATCATCGCGAGATTATTTCCGAATCGAGATTACTCGACTTCTGAGACATGAGCTCGTACTCGTCCAGCCTGAACATAGATACCATTTGCGCGGTAGCAACGCCGCCCGGCGTTGGTGGTATTGGTGTGGTTCGCTTGAGCGGTCCCGCATCGGCCGCAATTGCCACGAGCATGTGTGGCGTGTTGCCGCAACCGCGCCACGCTACATTTGTCAGCTTCCGGGACAAATCCGGGCAGATCATTGACCAGGGCCTGTTGCTGTATTTCAAGGCACCTGCGTCCTTTACCGGCGAAGACGTGATCGAGATGCAGGCGCACGGTGGTACGCAAGTCATGAATATGCTGATGCGCCGCGCTCTGGAACTGGGGTCTCGCACCGCCCGGCCGGGCGAGTTTTCGGAACGGGCCTTTCTCAATGACAAGCTGGATCTGACCCAGGCAGAAGCCATAGCTGACCTGATTGAGTCCGCTAGCGAAGCAGCGGCTCGTGCTGCCCAACGTTCCCTTTCGGGAGAATTCTCCAGGCAGATTGCTGCGCTGCAACAGCAGCTGACCAGTTTGCGAGTGTACGTTGAAGCCGGCATCGATTTTCCCGATGAAGAAATAGACTTTCTGGCAGATCGCGAAGCGCACCAAAGACTGGACTCAGCGATTGGGTCGCTTCGAACATTGCTCGCTGCGACCCGCCAGGGTCAGATATTACGGGATGGCATCTCGATGGCCATCATCGGCCGACCCAATGCCGGAAAATCCAGCCTGCTCAATGCCCTGTCCGGCCAGGACAGAGCCATAGTGACTGAAATACCCGGCACCACCCGCGATCTGTTACGCGAGTCCATTGAGATGGATGGCATTCCTGTTCATCTGGTGGATACGGCGGGCATTCGTGACACCCAGGACCCCATCGAAGCCGAAGGCGTGCGCCGTGCCCGCGGAGCTCTGGCAGCCGCTGACCTCGTGTTGCTGGTGGTGGACCAGGTGGCAGATATCGAAGAGCAATTGGCTCTGATGGAGGAGCTGCCGGACCAAAACCGTCTCATCGTCGTCTTCAACAAACAAGACCTGCAATTGGCCGACTGGGATGACGATGCATTGCTGGCGTCGGTCAGTGGGAACAGCATCAGCATCTCAGCGAAAACTGGCATAGGTTTGCAAAAGCTGCGCAGTATGGTTCGGGCCCAGGTAGGCGCAACGGAACAGGCAGACGGGCTGTTCTCTGCGCGGCAAAGACATGTCGATGCGCTGCGCCGTGCAGCCGTTCATCTCGAGCAGGGACAGCAACGACTGCAACTCGACTCCGCCGCGGAAATCCTGGCCGAAGAACTGCGCCTGGCACAGAAGGCACTTTCTGAGATTACCGGAGACGTGTTACCCGACGATCTGTTGGGCGCCATCTTCGCTAACTTCTGTATTGGTAAATAGCCCTCGCTTCACCGACCAGGAAATTGATCAGCACCATGGAAATCACGCCTTTTTACGAAAACGGCACCGGAACCTGGTCCTACTTGCTGGCCGATTGTGAGCTGAACAAGGCAGCCATCATCGATCCGGTGATGATTTTTGATCCGGTTTCCGGATTGTGTAACCCAAGCTCCATTGATCCCCTGCTCACACTGGCTGGGCAAAATGGCTATGAGATCGAGTGGGTCCTTGAAACACATATACACGCGGATCACCTTTCTGCTGCCCGATATGTTTGCCAGCAGACGGGCGCACAACTGGCAGCCGGCCATCGCGTTCCCATGGTTCAGGCAACCTTTGCGCGAGTGTTCAATCTCGATGGATTTGCCTGCGACGGTCGCCAGTTTGATCGCCTGCTCATTGAGGGCGATGAATTACAGCTCGGCAAGGTGGTCATTCGGGTGCTCGAAACACCGGGCCACACGCCGGACAGCATCAGCTTTCTGGTGGAAGATGCCGTTTTCATTGGTGATACTCTTTTTTCTCCGGCGCTGGGGTCAGCACGCTGCGACTTCCCTGGCGGCAGCGCCGAACAATTGTATCAATCAGTACAAAAACTGCATGCATTGCCGCCGCACACCAGGCTGTATTTATGCCATGACTATCCCACGGATGGGGCGGTTGCCATCAACCACGTAAGTGTCTCAGAAAGCCGCCAGCATAATGCGCACCTCAATTCCACGGTCAGTGTTGAAGATTACGTGCAGCTGCGCCAGTCACGGGACGCCACTTTGCCTATGCCGCGCCTGATACTGCCCTCCGTGCAATTCAATATTCATGGAAAAGCCGCTCTGTCGGCCGAGGCCAACGGCGTTGCTTACCTGAAAACACCCATGAATACACGCATTCGCGACATCCTTGACGGGCCTGTTGAGTCAACATAAACCCTGTACCCCAAGGCCGTTGGCGGTTACTTTCAAACCGGCTTGCGCATCAGGAAGTGATACTCCGCATCCTCATGGTTTTCGGTCATCTGCAGCAGCTCAATATTGCTCATGCGGCAGTAAGCCTGAAAATCCAGCACGGCACCCGGGTCCGTAGCCAGTACTAACAGCGTGTCGCCCGCATTCAAGCCTTTCATGACTTGGCGGGTTTGAATAATCGGCTGAGGGCAATCGAGTCCCCGGGCGTCCAGAGTGTGGTCTGCCTGGCCTTCAGAGATCATGAAAAGCCGTCGCTCCGCGCAGAAATTGTTTAACTGCCATTTTTAACTTCTCTTTCTCGGTTCGTGAGGAGTGATTAGGGCGAAGGCAAGTTACTGAACCGCAGGGTTCAGATTGGGGTCCAGTGTTTGATAGACTGATGGTTTACTCCCGAATTAACACCACCCGATCAAAGGATAGCCCAATGTCAGACAATCATAAAACTCAGCTGCAGCTGAAGAACCCCGGCTTATTGCGCGAACAGGCATATATCAACGGCGAGTGGATCCGCGCCGACGATGGCCGCAGCTTCGCCGTAACCAATCCCGCGGATGGAAGTCTGCTGGCCAATGTGGCCGAACTGGGCGTGGCAGAAACCCGCCGTGCCATTGAGGCGGCGGATGCCGCCTGGGCGGGTTGGCGGGCGCAAACTGCCAAGCAACGCGCTGTCATCCTACGCCGCTGGTTTGAACTGATGCTGGCTAACAAGGACGACCTTGCGATCATCATGACTGCGGAGCAAGGCAAGCCTCTGGCCGAGGCCGCCGGCGAGGTTCTGTATGGCGCTTCTTTTGTGGAGTGGTTTGCTGAAGAGGGTAAGCGCATTTATGGTGACGTTATTCCCAGCCATCTGCCGGACCGCCGGATTTTGGTAGTCAAGCAACCGGTGGGCGTGGTGGCAGCCATAACACCCTGGAACTTCCCCAATGCCATGATCACCCGCAAAGCTGGCCCGGCGCTGGCGGCGGGTTGTCCCATCATCATCAAGCCCGCCTCGGAAACTCCTTTGTCAGCATTGGCGCTGGCAGTATTGGCAGAAGAAGCCGGTATCCCGGCGGGTGTATTCAATATCCTCACCACCACTCAGTCGTCGGCCACCGGTAAGGAACTGACAGAAAACCCGCTGGTGCGGAAGTTTTCATTCACTGGCTCCACGGCTATTGGCAAGTTGCTGATCCGCCAGTGTGCCAGCACCGTGAAACGGGTTTCCATGGAGCTGGGGGGCAATGCGCCATTTATCGTGTTTGACGATGCAGATATTGACGCCGCTGTGCAGGGCGCCATTATTTCCAAGTACCGTAATGCCGGGCAAACCTGTGTATGCGCCAACCGAATTTATGTTCAGGAAGCC
>JBGTHE010000362.1:0-5668 GCA_041746335.1 Lysobacterales bacterium
CACCAACCGCATCCACGATTGCCTCGATGCTGGGAAGTGCCTCAAAGTCACCACCCTCAACAGTCCATGGTACGTCCGGCCAGAACCTCCAGATCCACGTGGCATCTCCGGCCTGCGCAGCCGCACCATCATCTTCTTCACCGGCGGCGTGAGACCCACCCTCACACCAGTCGGCAGTTACCCGGAAAAGGCTGAAATTGCTCGCTGGCGAGTCCTCCCGGGTCAGGCGTAAATGCAGTTTTACGGATTGGATGGCGGCATTGGGCGGAATGGCGGCCAGGTTCTTGAACAGAATGAGACCCCGCCGGAGGTCTCCTGCGGCAGTGCGACCCACGAAAAGATGATCGCCGGAACCGTTGCTCAGGCTACCCTGAGCATGCTGGTACAGCGTATTGTCCTTAGTAGGCTCAATGAAAACCGTTTCAGCCCAGGCTTGCTCCGCGACTGAAGTCACGGCGATTGCTGAGAGAAGTAAAGTTGGAATCAGAACTGTTGTGCGCATGGCTGCAAACCTTCCGTAAATCACTGCCCGATGTTACGTTCGTGATACGGGTTCTTCAGTGCGGTAGCGAACGCCCGCCTAGGGCAACCCATCTGATTAGCCGGATTAACTTGGGAAATAGGGTGTTATGTGCCCGATCATCGGGTAGTTACCGGTTTGTCTGTCTATATCCAACTGACTACGATTACGCAAATGCTAAACGCTAAAAGTGGATTCGATCGTGACACAAGAACTGCTAAAGCGGGTATTGCTGGTTTTGCTCGATGATCAGCAATGTCTGCAGATTGAAACCGCACTCAGGGCAGTAGGCTTTGAAGTATCCATAGCCCTGGAGCGGAATAACGCACTGAGGCTGATGAACGAGGAAAATCCGCAAGTCATTATCGTAGACAACTCAATAACGGACATCGGCGTCATTGCCCTTTGGAAGACCATTCGTGCGGAAATGAATATGCCGGAAACCAGTGTCATCAGCCTGAGCGACGCTCACGTGGGACCGGAGGCTCCGCCAGATGCCCACCCTGGAGTTGATGCTGACCTGCAGAGGCCTTTTACCATGGAACAATTGTTGACAAAAGTTCTTGAGCTGGAAAGCCGGCAAATGCCAAATAACGACCGGCGTGTGCTCACGGCCGGCGCCATCAAAATGGTCCCGGAACAATGGTTGGTGTATGTAGAAGGCGCAGCCGTGAATCTCACAGAAAAGGAATACCGCCTGCTGCAGGAGTTAATGGAGGTGAGAGGAAGAGTGCTGACACGCGAAACCTTGCTGGAGCGGGTGTGGGGTCACCAGAAGGCTTTCAAGCTGGAAACGCGGACACTGGACGTACACATGAGCCGCTTGCGCACGAAGCTGGGATCGTCTGCGTCTAACATCATTACCGTGCGAAACGTCGGTTACCGGATGAACGTGGTTCCCGAATGGCTGAATCATTAGTCACATCGTAATACCTGTTTCGGCGGAGCAGGTGATCGGACAATGATCGCATAGCGGAACTGAACACCCGGGTTATCAGGCCTCAATCATGCCCTCGCGAATGGAGTAACGCACCAGGCTTGCGACATTGTGCATATCGAGTTTGCTCATGATGCGTGATCGATGGGATTCGGCAGTTTTAACGCTCAAGTGAAGCAGAGCAGCGATTTCCTTGGTCGTGTTGCCTTCAGCGATCAATTGTAAAACCTGGCGTTCCCGGCCGGTTAGCAGCTCTATTTGGCTGTCCTGGTGTGTCATCAGGGCTTTCACCACTGCTGCGGAAATGCTGGGGCTGAGATAGATTGAACCTTGAATTACTTCCCGTATTGCGCCGACCAGATCGGTGGCAGCCTGTTGCTTGAGAACATAACCGCGGACCCCAGATTTCAAGGCTTCCAGCGCATACGCTACTTCGTCGTGCATCGTTAGCAACACCACTACCGTTTGTGGAGACTGCCTCTGTATCTCCTTGGCCGCGTCGATGCCATTGAGCACGGGCATGCTCTGATCCATTATCACAACCTGAGGACTATGTTGCCGTGTCAGCCGAATGGCTTCCTGGCCATTTTCTGCCTCACCGACAACCTGGAACCCTTGATCCTCCAGCAGGCTCTTGAGGCCTTGCCGGAACATCGTGTGGTCATCAGCGATAACGACGCTACTTTTCAAGGCGATGGTCATAGCGGTATCTCCACATTCAATTGCAAGCCCCCCTCGGGGCCAGAAGCAATCTCACAACGTCCATTCAGCGCAGTGACGCGCTCATGGATGCCAGCCAGACCCAAGCCAAGGACTGCCTTCTGATGTTTCGCCGTCGGTCTGAATCCAACTCCGTTATCGGTCACTGAGCAATAAATCTTGCCATTCTCAATCGCGAGCTTTACTACGGCTTCTGTCGCTTCGGCGTGCCGCACGACATTAGACAGCGCTTCCTGTACCACTCGATAAAGCACGGCTCCAACTAAATGTGGAAGGTCAGGAATGTGGCCGGAAACCATCAGTTTCAGGCCGGAGCGACCACTGACGCCGTTAGCCAGGGACTGCAACGCGGGCATGAGGCCGAGCTGATCCAAGATGGGAGGGCTCAGCTCATGAGACATGCCGCGCAGCTGCTCGCGGACGCCGTCGAGCTGCTTGACCACCAGATTAATCTTTCGCACCGTTCCATCCGGGCAGTCCTGGGCGATGGCTGCAAGCTGCAGATAGATAGTCGCCAGCATCTGGGCTGATTCGTCGTGCAGTCGCTGAGCAATCCGCCGCGCTGCCTCTTCCTGCGCCTCATAGAATGCGCCTGAACCTGTCTCGCCACCGCGTGCAGTGTTTCCATCCGCGAGCACTCGAAGGGTATTGCCAATTGGGCGCGATTCCGTTTTCAGTGCACGCAACAGTCGCGTCGGCTTATGACCGGGGCTTCGATGCTGTGCCGCGGAATCGAGACTGATGGGACCGTCTGAATACCTCAGAGCATGAGGGGCTCGTTTGCCTGCCAAAGTACTCTTGAATTGTGATGTTTGGGCGCGTTGCATATCTTCGATCTCAGCCTCAGGAAATTATTGAAATTGCGACTCTCTGTTGCTGTAGTTTCTTGCAGTTCCAATTCCTCGTCTGTGCGTCAGAGCACGCAGTTACTGCCTTGCGGTACTTTATGACCACTGTCTACACTCTTTTCTCAACCTTTTTCATGCTCATGCGGCTCACAAGTATGAATTCCCTACGTCCCATTTGCATAAGACACCCCGTCGCCATTCCAGTTTTGTCCTGCCAGCAATCGGGATATTCAGAGTAAATCGAATTCAATAGCCTTTGCCAAAGATTAGAATTAACAAAGACTTAACGCCAGCTGAATCGTTGTTCAATCGTTACATGCTTGAGACGAAAGTGTTGCCGGGACGGCGTATAAAGCTATTGCAATTCCAAGTAGGGGAATTCCCAGCCTGTAAATGGGGGAATACCTTAATTTCACTCCCAGAGGAAGCCTAATGAATCGGAAATCTAGAATTGACCCCATCACTGGCAATGGCCCCGGCACCGACACCGGATTTTTGACAGGCACCGTTGCCGCCATTTGCCTCTTCACCGCCTCTCTTCAGGCCGCAGAGTTTACCGGAGGTTTTCTGGAGCAGCCGTCAACTGCAACTCCGCGGTCACTGATGACACAAACCCAGATTAAGAGTCTGCTGCCCGAACGGGGCAAATTCAACTTCCCGGCGCCGTACCACACTCAAGGGGTGCGCCTCACCAACGCCAGCGACTGCAATGGCAGCGACTGCATTAATTATCTCGGCTACGCCTACTGGCGAAATATCAACAATCATGTGGGTGAAGAATCCATGCTGATCCTGGTGGGAATGGACCGCAGTCGCGGTGGCGCCGGGCCTTCCCTGATCGCTTACAACAAAATCACCGATGAAGTGCTCAATCTCGGGCCAGTGCTTGAAGACTCCGACTCGCTCAGCTGGGGTACGGCCGAGGGCTGGTATTTCAGCGCCAACGATCCATACATGATTTACATGAACAGGGACTCGAAGCTGTTGCGCCATGATGTGGTCACCCATCAATCAGAGACGGTGTTCGATGTCACTTCGCTGCTGGGCAGCGGTCACTATATCTGGCAGGTGCACTCCAGCGCCAACGACAAAGTACATTCCGCCACTGTGCGGGACAGCTCCAACTACGACATGCTCGGCTGCATGGTTTATCTGGAGGAAACCGGACAACAGCAGTACTACCCCAAGCAGGGTAATTTTGATGAATGCCAGATCGACAAGAGTGGCGACTGGTTGCTGATCAAGGAAGACCTGGATGGCAACGACGGTGAGGACAATCGCATCATCAACACCACGACCGGGCATGAACGCATCCTGCTAGACCGGGATGGGGCAGCGGGCCACTCCGATTTGGGTTTCGGCTATATGGTTGCCGCCGACAACTTTGCCGATGATGCGAACACCCAGAAAGTCTGGGATTTTAATGCAGACATACTCGAAGGTATCAGCGTTTATCACAATGCGGATTGGGATGTTTTTGCACCAGCGCACGTGAGCCACAGCAACGCGAGGCCCGGAACAGCTCCAGAGAACCAATTCGCCTGCGGCAGCAGTGTCAATCGCATTAACGGCGCCGAAGCCAATGAAGTCATTTGTTTCCGGCTGGGCGCCGCCGACGAAGCCCTGGTGGTAGCACCGATAATGACAGACCTGGACGCGGATGGTGGTGGCGATGATTATGCCAAGACCCCCAAAGGCAACCTGGATGTGACCGGTCAATATTTCATCTGGACCAGCAATATGGGCGGGTCGCGCCTCGATGCCTTCCTGGTGAAGGTTCCCGGCCATCTCCTGGGGGACACGACCACAGTGTCCTCGACACCACCATCATCCAGAGCTACACCGGCACCCCAACCCACTACGCCAGTGACAGACCCCGTGGTGACAGACCCCGTAGAGACAGACACCGTGGTGACAGACCCCGTAGAGACAGACCCCGTAGAGACAGACACCGTGGTGACAGACCCCGTAGAGACAGACCCCGTAAGGTCCAGGCAGGCCAGTACCGAAGTCAATATTCTGCAGTAGTCCGGATATGCCGTAGTCCGGAGAGTTGAGGCTGGCGCAGTAATACGCTCTCAACACGGATGGGTTGAGAGTCCGGGTCGGGGTGTGCCTGAGCTAGCCTCAATCTTGAGCTAGGCCCGAATGCTGACAGAGACCTGAGTTCCTTTACCTGGATGAGTCTTGATTTCGAACTCATCCACGATGCGGCGGAGACCGCTCAAGCCCAGGCCAAGCCCACCTGATGTCGAATAACCTCCCGACAAAACCACCGGGAGGTTTTCGATACCTGGACCGCGATCAAACGCTTTCACATTCAATTGCGCGCCATCATCGGGCCGCGATAGCACGATTTCGCCCGCTCTCGCGTACAGCAGGATGTTCCGGGCCAGTTCCGATATAACCGTTGTTACCAGCGTGATTCGGCTTCCTGAAAATCCCATGTTCTGCACCAGCAGGCTGCCAGTCCGGCGCGCCTCCACGATGTCCTCATTTGAACCGATGGTGATGCGCGTTTCCGCAACAGCTCTCTCGACTGCGGGCCGCTCCATTCTCGTTGTGCTAACCCTGGATGAGCGCGACACCGGGTTCCTAACCCCCCGCGGATAAGTTGCGCCAATTCCCGCGCCGATTCCGGGG
>JBGTHE010000363.1:0-3467 GCA_041746335.1 Lysobacterales bacterium
GAACTCAGCCAACGGGTTAAGGTGGGGGTTACCGCTGCCCGCATCGCTGAGTAGTGCCCTGACGAAGAGCGCCCCTTTCGAAACCGTCCGCCAGTGAGCGCTTAGAAAGCTCGCTTTGTATAATGACCAGGCACCTGCAAAGGTGCCTGGTTGTCTGTAATTTCCCTGGACTTGCCTGACAGGAACAGCTCTTGATCTTCGATCTGCACACGCACAGCAATTTCTCGGATGGGGCACTTTCGCCCGCTGATCTGATCAGACGTGCGGCTGAAAAAAGAGTGGATGTGCTGGCCATTACGGACCACGACACCATTGCAGCCTTTGAGCAGAACGTGGCAGTCAGTCAGAGCATCAAACTGATTCCCGGCATTGAATTCTCCACCCAATGGGAAAATACCGGCATCCATGTGCTGGGGTTGAATTTCGATGTGCATAGTCCGGTCATGAAGCAGGCGGCAGAAGCACAAACCGCGGCACGCCATCAGCGTGCGAAACAGATTGCCATCAATCTGGAAAAACAAGGGATTAGCGATGCTTTCGCCGGCGCTTGTTCTTACGCCCCGGGAGGTTATCTCGGCAGACCGCATTTTGCGCAGCATATTGTTGCCATCGGCAAAGCCAAAAACATGCAGGCAGCCTTCAAGAAGTATCTGGCAGCTGGCCAGCCGGGTGATGTCAGAAAGACCTGGGCTGAGCTGCCCCAGATCATCAACTGGATACGTGCTGCCGGGGGATTGGCCGTTTTGGCTCATCCACTGAAGTATTCCTTCACCAACAGCAAGCTGAAGCGCTTGCTGCAGGCCTTTCAACAGCTGGGCGGCCAGGGCATGGAAGTCGTATCAGGGCAACAAACGCCAGAACATACCCGCCACTTGGCTAGTTTGTGCACTGAGCTGAAATTGCTGGCCTCCTGCGGCTCCGACTTTCACAGCCCGGATACCCATTGGGCCGAATTAGGCCACTTCGCCCCCCTGCCCGCCAGTGTCAGGCCGGTTTGGGAGAGCTTCTGAGCTGCAGAAAACTCAGGCCTTAGCTTGGGCCAGCGCTTGCTCCAGGTCAGCCAGAATGTCCTCAATATCTTCGATACCTACGCACAGCCTGATCATGTCCGGCGTGACCCCGGCAGTCTTGAGTTCTTCTTCTGATAATTGCCGATGCGTGGTTGAAGCAGGATGCGCCGCCAGTGATTTCACATCGCCGATATTCACCAGCCGCAGGAATAATTGCAGCGCATCGTAAAATTTCACGCCGGCATCATAACCACCCTTGATTCCAAAAGTCAGCAGAGCTGAAGGTTTGCCGCCGGTGTATTTTTGCGCGAGCTCGTAATAGGGAGAATCCGGCAGTCCCGCAAAGTTTACCCAGGCGACCTGCGCATGTGTTTTGAGATAATGAGCCACCGCCAGCGCATTGTCACAATGCCTTTGCATGCGTAACGGTAAAGTCTGCATACCCTGCAGAATAAGGAAGGCGCTCATGGGGCTCAGCGCTGATCCGGTGTTGCGCAAGGGCACAGTGCGGGCACGGGCGATATAGGCCGCTTCAGCCATCGCTTCGGTATAGATCACACCGTGGTAAGACGCTTCAGGCGTGGTCAGCATGTGGAATTTTTCCGGGTAATTCGCCCAGGGGAATTTGCCGCTATCGACAATCACTCCACCCAGGGAATTGCCGTGACCGGCCATGTACTTGGTCAGTGAGTTCACCACAATATCCGCGCCCCAGTGTATGGGTTTGATCAGCGCTGGTGTGGCAACCGTGTTGTCCACAATCAACGGGACGCCATGGGCATGGGCCATTTCTGCCAGCGCTTCGAGATCCACAATATTGCCGGCCGGATTGCCGATGGATTCGCAGAATACTGCTGTGGTTTTATTATCGATCAGCTGTGCCATCGTCTCAGCCGTATCATCGGCTGCAAAGCGGCATTCAATGCCCAGACGCGGCAGCATATGCTTGAACAGGGTGTAAGTGCCGCCGTAGAGCTGAGGCACGGTCACGATATTGTTGCCCTGCTCGGCTATGTTCAACACAGAGTAATTAACAGCCGCGCTGCCGGCACTCAAACCCAAAGCTGCCAATCCGCCCTCCAGCGCTGCACAGCGTTGCTCCAGCACGTCTGTGGTCGGGTTCATGATGCGGGTATAGATATTTCCCGGCACGGCCAGGTTGAACAGATCAGCACCGTGCTGGGCACTTTCGAATTCGTAAGCAACCGTCTGGTAAATCGGAACCGTCACCGCTTTGGTGGTGGGATCTGATTTGAAACCTGCGTGAACGGCGAGGGTCTGATCTTTCATTGCAATGCTCCTGAAGTTCTGCGCTAACATGAAGCGCCGGTAAAATGACCTCACAGCATGATGGCAATGTAATGAACGTTCAAGCCCGAACCTGACCTGAACCCGGAGCCGCAGTACCGAAATGCGGCTATGCTGGTGTAAACGCGGGCCGGCACGCCAGCGAACTCGCAATTTGTTAAACTGGTTTCATATCCAGGTCAGCTACGCAATCAAACAGCGCATAACAGCAGGAGTTAAAAATACAATGAGTCTGGCATTCCACGGCAAAGATCTCATGATTGATCGCATTGATCATGCCATCGAAGGCGATTGCCCCGATGAAATCACCAGCTGTTTGCGGCGCGCACTGGTTGAATGCATTGCCGATCCGGAAATTCGCCTGCCCGACAGTGTCTTTGAAGTCATTCCCGGCCATTACGCGCGCCGCGAAGTATTTACCCACCCGACCAAGGGCTATTCCATGATCGCCATGACCTGGGGGCCGGGACAGGGTACTCCGCTACACGACCATGACGGCTTGTGGTGTGTAGAAGGTGTCTGGTCGGGCTGCATTGAGGTGGTTTCCTACCAACTGCTGGAGCAGCAAGGCGAACGATTCAGGTTCGAACCCGTAGGTACCATCATGGCCGGTAGCGGCAGTGCCGGTAGCCTGATTCCGCCGCACGAATATCACACCATTGCCAACTCAGATCCGGTAAAGACCGCGGTGTCTGTGCACATCTACAAACACACCATGCAGTGCTGCAATCTGTTCACGGCGGAAGGTAACGGGTGGTTCCGCAAACAGGCCAAGCAACTGATCCTGGATGCTGCCTGACACCCTGTCCTTGGTGTACTATTTTTACCCCGGCACTTACGCGGGCTGACAGCTGGAGTGAGAGCGTGCAAGCGAAGCAATCCTGGCTAAGGTGCTCACTCCTTTGCCCTTTTCTTTTGCTCAATGCCTGTGACGCAGGCCTGGAATCACGCTTCGACGAAATTGCCGGGGTTGACGTTTGCGCGCTGATTACCCCAGCCGAAGCCGAACATATTCTGAGACCACTGACAAAAACATCATCGTCACCAGTTAATCCAGGCTCCGGGATTGCCGGTGATTGCACCTGGACATTTACCCGGCTGAACAGCAAAGACACTGCCACCTTGACCGTCATGATGACAACCAGCGCT
>JBGTHE010000364.1:0-1930 GCA_041746335.1 Lysobacterales bacterium
ATGGGAACGTTTTCACGCATGCGCTACGTCATTGCAGCCAACGTTAATTCATTGATTGAAAAAGCCGAAGACCCGGAAAAGCTGTTGCGCTCCCTGATCCGTGAGATGGAAGACGCCGGAGAAGAAGCCCGCGCAGCCAGCGCTGATGTGATGGGCGAACTCAGTCACCTGCAGCGCGCGGGCAAAGAGTTGGATGTACAGCAGTCACAATGGCGTGAGCGCGCAGAAAAAGCCGTGCTTGAAAATCGCGATGACCTGGCGCGTGAAGCCTTGAAAACTGCCACCGAAATGACCGGGCGGCAGACTTTGCTGGGGCAGGAAGAACAATTGCTGAGAACCCGCAGTGAGCAACTGCATATGGATATGGCAACGCTGAAACAGAAGTTGGCCGAAGCCAAGATCAAATTGCGGGACATGCAGCAAAGGCCAGCATCCGCAGCCGGTGCAAGCGCCCAGGTGCATCTGCCACAGTCCCGTGCTGAACGACGCATACAGCGTGCCATGAGCCGCTTTGATGGTTTACAGGCTCAGGTTGAAAATCTGGAAGCCCGCGTAGCTTCGTATGAAACCGGAGGCTTCAGCCCCCGCGTATGGGTGACGGCCAACCAGCCTGTGGACCCTGAAGTGGAAGTTGCCTTGCAAGCCTTGAAAGACAAGTTGGCCACGGGGCAAAAACCAGCCTCGGCTTCCCAGCCAGGGCCCCAATCACCGAAAGCTGGGACGTTCGAAGCCGACGCGTCCAAAACTGAATCTGCTAAATCTGCGGCAGGCAATGGCAATCCGGTATCCGACGAGATCTCAGCCTGAGCCATGGCCATCGGATTGAGCAAGGAAGGCATGTTAGCGGGCGTTTGCAGCCGGCTGGCAGTGCGCCTCGGCTGGAATGTCTGGGCCATCCGGGCGGTACTGCTGATACTGCTGGTTGCAGAGCCGCTGTTTACCGCATTGGGCTATGCCCTCGCGGCATTCCTGATCTCGGCAGTGGAGCGGCGGGGCACATCTGCTGCTGGCGTGAACACCAACAGCACGGAAGACGCTGGAACTCTGGAATCACCCGAGCTGGCCAGTCGTAAGCAGCGCATCGCCGAGCTGGAGCAACGCTTCCGCAAGTGGGAACAGTCGCTGGATAAGGATTAGGGCCTGAGGTTCGGGGCTCAGCGAATTTCAGCGCTAGCTTTCATGCGCCAGCATTCGCCGTGTGATGTGCAGGAATCGGGCTACCATCAGACTCCCGCCCACGGTCAGTCCTGCAATCATGCCTATCCACATGCCTGCGGGCCCGAGTTGTTGGTTAAAGGTCAGGTAGTAGCCCAGGGTCAGGCCAATTGCCCAATACGCGAGCAGGTTGTAAAGCATGGGCACGCGGGTGTCCTTCAGTCCGCGAAGCGCGCCGGTTGCGCATATCTGCAATCCATCCGGTAACTGGAAAATACCTGCGAAGAACAACAGGCTGACGGCCAGAGTCGCCACAGCAATATCATCGGTATAAAGACCAACGATGTATTCCGGAAAAACCAGCATCAGTATCATGTTGCAGCATTGCCCGGCCACGACAATCAGCATGCCAATGATGCCCGCGTATCGGGCGCCAGACAGATCGCCGCGACCCACTGCATTACCCACCCGCACAGTAATCGCACTGCCCATGGCCAGCGGTACCATGAACACCAACGCTGAGAAGTTGATCGCAATCAGGTGTGCTGCGGCTGGCAATGGCCCGAGGCGACCAATCAACAGCGCAGCCGCTACGAACAAACCCGATTCGAGCGTGATGGCAACCGCGATGGGCAGGCCCAGCTTGAGCAGATCACGCAGGATTTCCCGATCAGGCCTGGCAATATGACTGAACAATTCAAAAGGCCGGTAGTGTCGATGAGTTCGTATGTAAACCACCAGCATCAGTATCATGTTGCAGCATTGCCCGGCCACG
>JBGTHE010000365.1:0-2986 GCA_041746335.1 Lysobacterales bacterium
TAACGGCCCGCGACTTTTTCCATCAGCGCGGGTATCGGCCCCCAGAGTTGACCTTGCCCAGCCGGAAAACACTTGGCTGCAGCTTCAAGGAAGCTCATCACCTCGTCACGCACCAGCGCTTCAGCTTTGAGTTGCGCTTGATAGCTCAGTGGCGGCAATCCCGCCAGACGCCGGTCTTCCAGCAACCACTCTGCATAAGCCTCATAACCTTCAGTGATCAGCAATTGCAAAGCCTGGCTATGTGGCTCATGTGTCTGCAACAGCACATTGCCGGGCTTGTCGGCACGACCCGCTCGACCGGCCACTTGTAACAGAGTCTGGCCCAGCCTTTCCAGGGCACGATAATCCGCGCTGTAGAGGGCCTGATCTGTGTTTACCACCACGACCAGCGTCACCGCCGGAAAATGATGCCCTTTGGCCAACATCTGTGTACCTACCAGAATGCACGGCTGGCCTCCGCGAACCTGCTCGATCTGATCTTCCATCACGCCTTTGCCGCGCGTGCTGTCGCGGTCGAAACGCCAGATCATGGTGCCGGGAAAACGACCGCACAGCCCGGCTTCGAGTTGCTGGGTTCCCTCACCAATGCCCACCAGATCGTCGGCCCGACATTCCGGGCAGAAACGTGGAACGGGCTTTTCACTGCCGCAATGATGGCAACTGAGTCGACGTTGACTGCGATGCCAGGTCATATTGGCCTCGCAACGCTGACAATGTCCGTGCCAACCACATTGGCCACACATCAAAACCGGTGCATAACCCCGACGATTCAAAAAAACCATGGCCTGCTCACCCCGCGCCAGGGTGTCGGCAATTGCGCCAACAGCAGCGGAAGCCAGGCCATTAACGGTGATCTGTTGGCGCATGTCCAGCACTCGCCAGGCAGGCATGGCGGCTTTGGTAGCCCGCTGGCGCAAACGATGATGCCGATAACGGCCCAGTGCGGCATTGTTGAGGCTTTCCAAAGATGGTGTTGCACTACCCAGAACTACCGGTATGCCAAGCTCTGCCCCACGCTTGACCGCAACATCACGCGCTGAATAGCGAAAGCCGTCCTGCTGCTTGAAAGATGCATCGTGCTCTTCATCCAGCACGATCATGCCCAACCTGGGCATGGGTGTGAACAATGCAGAGCGCGTACCAATGAGCAAGCGGGCACGGCCGGTACGGGCTGCTTCCCAGGCGCTCAGGCGCTCTCCTGCAGACAGAGCCGAATGCATCACCGTGGGTGGCAAACCCAGGCGTCGGTGGAAGCGTCGGATCAGCTGCGGCGTAAGCCCGATTTCAGGTACCAGCACCAGCGCCTGCTGACCGGACTGCACGATCGGCTCAAGTAACTGCAGGTAAACCTCGGTTTTACCACTGCCGGTTACCCCGTCGAGCAAATGACAGGTATAACCATTGCCAGCCGCCTTGATGGCGCTAATGACCTGACTCTGCTCGGCAGTCAACTCCGGACTGGATTCGGTTGGTGCCGCCCGCTCTTGAAAGGTTTCGGCTTGCACCCAGCCCTGATTCAGGACTCGTTTGAGTAAAGCGCGCCAACGAGCGCCTAGTTCCTGCAGCTCTACTTCGCCTTTTGAACCACCGACAAGGAATTCCAAGAGGGTGTATTGGGCAGCAGCGCGACCTGGCGGCATTGCCAACCTGGCATGCCCGGTGTCGGTCAATCGGTACTGCATAGCGGCGGGTGGCAGCTTGCCCTTGGCCTTGCGCAATGCCGGCGGCAATGCGGCCTGCAGCACATCACCTGGAGCATGCTTGTAATATTGCCAGCACCATTGCATCAAGCCGAGGAGCTTCTCATCCAGCAAAGCTTGTCCCTGGTCCAGTAACTGGGTTACCGGCAGCAGCTTATCCTGTGCCAGGTTCGATAGGGCTCCAACTGCCACCACGATACCAACAAGTTGCCGGGGGCCAAAAGGAACTACCACTCTCGCCCCCACTTGAATCGTTTCTTCACTGGCGGGAGGAAGATAATCAAAGAGCTCGCGCAAAGGCAGCGGCAATGCGACCTTCAAAACCGGGGGAGTATTGGGCTGGCTGGAAAGGGCAGGCATGGTGCGAATTCTACCAGTGGCCGTCCGCTCTACCCACGTGAATTTCTGCTGAAATCCCCCTTGATGACAAAGCAGCGTCTTCCGCTATGATGTCAGAGCAGACGATGAGGGCAGTAACCTTGCCTGATCTGCAGCAATCACAGAAGGAGAGACTTACCCATGAGCGTGATAAAAGAGTTCCGCGACTTTGCCATGCGCGGCAACGTGGTGGATATAGCCGTCGGTATCGTGATCGGTGCGGCGTTCGGGAAAATCGTCACGTCGTTTGTGAACGATGTACTGATGCCCCCCATTGGCGTGATACTGGGTGGTGTGGATTTCAGGGATCTGTCGGTAACCCTGAAAGACGCTGTGGGTGAGGTAGCTGCTGTCACCCTGAATTACGGCAGTTTTATCCAAACGGTGATTGATTTTGTCATCATCGCATTTGCTATCTTCATGTTAATCAAGGCTATGAACACACTGAAGAAAAAGGAAGAGGCGGCGCCCGCCGAACCCCCGAAACCGACCGCTGAGGAACTCTTGCTGGTCGAAATACGGGATCTGCTCAAGCAGAGGTAAGCCGGAAGCGCCATAAGTTCCGGCAAGCTGTGAGCGGGCTGGGACTTCGACTCCACGACTCAAACCCGGGTTTCAACTCAGCGCTTCAACCCAGAATGGTAACCCAGAGCTCCAACCCAGAGCTCCAACCCAGAGCTTCAGCATGAAAAAGGCGCCATCCCTTGCGGGTGGCGCCTTCGAATTCCACGGCCGATTGTTCCTGGCTATACGAGCCTGTTCCAGTCGACGGGACTAATTTACGCTGGGCTTGAGTTGTTCCTTGTCGAGTAACTGTGAGAATTGACGATTCAGCAATTCATTGTCTGCAGTCAGCTCTACCAGATCAGCCACGATATGCGCGGCCTCACGCAACATCAGGTCAGGTT
>JBGTHE010000366.1:0-3399 GCA_041746335.1 Lysobacterales bacterium
GATGCCCCGGATCGAGTCCGGGGTGACGGTGAGGATGACCCGCCACGCGCTGTCCGGGATGCCCCGGATCGAGTCCGGGGTGACGGTGAGGATCACGCGCTACGCGCTGTCCGGGATACCGCGGATCGGGTTGGGGGTGACGGGCACTTTACTAGTCCGTCATTCCGGCGAACGCCGGAATCCATGAATTTATGGGCACGGCCACCAAATTAAGGTTTTCGCTCCTGACCAGTATCGACAACCTGGAGTATTTATGATCCGCCTGGCCCTCGCACAACACGATTTCCTGGTCGGGGACGTTCAGGGCAACCTGAGCAAGGCACTCTTGCTGATCAACCAGGCGCAAGCCGCGAACGCAGATCTTTTGATTTTTCCGGAAATGGCACTGGCGGGCTACCCCTCGGAAGACTTGCTGCTACGCCCCGGCTTCCAGCGTGCCTGCATCGAAGCCGTGCATCAACTGGCAGAGTCGGTGCAGGGTATCGATGTGCTCATTGGCCATCCCTGGAGCGAAGCCGGTCAACGCTTCAACTCAGCGAGCTGGTTGCGCGATGGAGCCATCATCGGCCAGTACCACAAGCAGTGCCTGCCCAATTATGCGGTGTTCGACGAACGACGATATTTCACCCCCGGGCAGCAACCGCTGGTAATTGAGCTCAAGGGTGTTCGTATGGGCGTCATCATCTGCGAAGACGCCTGGGAACGCGCGCCGGCTATGCAATCCCGGGATGCGGGAGCGCAGCTGCTGCTGATCCCCAACGCCTCGCCCTATCGCACCGACAAGTTGCTCGCCCGCGCACAATTATTGGCCAAACGCCATGCCGAAACGGGCTTACCCATGGTGTACTGCAATCTCACCGGTGGCCAGGACGAACTGGTGTTCGATGGCCGCAGCATGTTGTTCTGTGGCGACGGGCGCTGCTCGGCTACGGCTTCATTGTGTGAAGAGGCGTTGTTGCTGGCCGAGTTCGACGCGGAAAAAGGCCAGCTGGAAGCGCTGGATTGGCCAGCGGCAACACAGGACAAACTGCAGGAAATTTACGAGGTACTGCTGTGCGGTTTGCGCGATTACGTGCACAAGAACGGTTTCAGCGATGTGGTCTTCGGGCTTTCAGGCGGCATCGATTCGGCCATGGTGCTGGCCCTGGCTGTTGATGCCCTGGGTGCAGAAAAGGTACATACCGTTATGATGCCTTCGCGACATACGTCCGGCCTGAGTATTGAGCTCGCGCAGCAACAGGCGGTGGCGATGGGAGTGGACCATCGCGTTATCAGCATTGAACCCGCATTCGAAGCCCTGAGCACCTTGCTGGGGCCATCTTTCAGTGGCATGGAGGCCGATGTCACCGAAGAAAATCTTCAGGCCCGCGTTCGCGGCAATCTCGTTATGGCTTTGTCCAACAAGTTTGGCTGGTTGCCACTGGCTACCAGCAACAAGAGTGAAGCTGCGGTCGGCTACTGCACCATTTACGGTGATATGTGTGGCGGCTTTGCGCCTTTGCTGGACTGCTTCAAAACCCGCGTTTATGAACTGGCTGAGTGGCGTAACCGTCAATCCCCAGTCATTCCGGCCGAGGTGATCAGCAGGCCGCCATCGGCTGAATTGCGACCCAACCAGTCCGATCAGGATTCATTGCCCCCTTACGAGGTGCTGGATCAGGTTTTGCGTATGTACGTAGAGATGGACTGGCCGATAGCACAGATCGTCGCGACCGGTTTGGATGAAGCCGTGGTGCGCCGCGTGGCGCGACTGGTATTGATTAATGAGTACAAGCGCCGCCAGGCACCGCCCGGCACCCGCATCACCAATCGCGCTTTTGGCCGCGACCGGCGCTATCCAATCACCTCAGGCTGGCGGGAATAATCCGCAAAAACCCCTAGTCAAACGGCCAGAGCCGATCAGCCCAGCTGCGTTTTTTCTTGCGGCCTTCTACGTAATAGTTATCCGGATAATTGGTTTCCAGTACCTGCATAGCCCCGTCTGCCAGGTTCGGCAAATCCAGCTCGGTGTAGGCCTGGTGCATCACCACCAGGGCATCAGCATTCTGTGGCGTGCCGGGGTAATTTTCCACAGCGTAGCGAGCCCGGTTGGCAGCGGCTACATAAGCTTTGCGACGCATGTAGTAATTGGCGACTGCAACTTCATAGGCCGCCAGATTATTGCGCAAAAAAACCATCCGCTGGCGGGCATCGGCCACATAACGGCTCTCGGGATAACGGCGGATCAATTCATTGAAGTCATTGAAGGCGTCACGCGCGGCTGACTGGTCACGGTCATGCACGCGGTTAGGCATCATCCGCTCGAGGAAGCCCATGTTTTCCTCAAAATTGACCAATCCTTTAAGGTAATAGGCGTAATCGACATTCGGGTGCGTGGGATAAGTGCGTATGAACCGGTTCAGGTTGGAGATGGCGTTTTCCGGCTCACGTGCCTTGTAGTAGGCGTAGGACAGATCCAGCATGGATTGTTCGGTGTAACGGCCGAAAGGGTAGCGGGTTTGCAATTGCTTGTACTGCAATATGGCGCGGTCCCAGGCGGCGTTATCGAGCGATTTCTTGGCTTCCTCGTACATTTCGGATGCCGTCAGGTCATCCTCGAAATCCCGGTCTTTACGACAGCCTGTGGTCAGCAGAACCAATGCCAAAAAAGCCAGGCCAAGCAGGCGAATGCTGAGTGAAGGAACAGATCGGTGGGACTCAATAAGCATAATCAGACCACAAAATCGCTTTAGAAACGCATGAAGCGGGCATGATAGCCGAATCGGGTGGCATGATACAGTGTGCGCGCCCATAGCCAACCCAGTTTGTCAGTCAATGCCCAGTAACCCGCCATTCAGCTCAAACCCTTCTTTGTCGGTCAATGCCATGCAGCCCATCTCCCTGCAAGACGTAACCGGCCCGGAGGATGTCGGCAAACGGGTGGACCAGGTTGCAGCCGTCCTGTTTGCAGACTTCTCCCGCGGGCAATTGCAGAAGTGGATACGCAGCGGCGAACTGACCGTTAATGGTCGAACCGAAAAACCGACTTACAAAGTGGCTGGGGGCGAGAAGCTGGAGATTGCAGCCCAGCCTGAAGCACAGGACGACACCCTGCCCCAGGACTTACCCCTCGATATCCTCTATGCCGATGATGATCTGCTGGTGCTGAACAAAGCCGCCGGAATCGTGGTTCATCCCGCTGCCGGAAACCGCGATGGCACTTTGCAGAACGCGCTTCTGCATTACGATGCCAGCCTGGCAGCATTGCCGCGCTCCGGGCTAGTACACCGGTTGGATAAGGACACCAGCGGTGTGATGGTGGTAGCCCGTTCCCTGCGGGCCCATACCAGTCTGGTAACTCAACTGCAGGCCCGTAGCATGAGCCGTGTGTATGCCGCGGTGGCCGCCGGGGAAATCCGC
>JBGTHE010000367.1:0-15880 GCA_041746335.1 Lysobacterales bacterium
CATTCAGCTGGACGGAAACAGTCTGCAACATCACGGGCAAAATGCCTGGGCTCTATTGCAGGTACTGGACCAGCGCGAGTTGCAACGCGTGAACACAGCTGAGGATGCGGTTTACGTGGATTTGCTCGGGCAGAAACTGCTGCATTATCCGGTCAGCAGCGCAACCGGCCTGGCGCTGGTGTTATCTGTGCTGCTGCTGGTGCTGATTCGCATGAGCTTCCCCCGCCAAATACGCTTTCGGCAAGTCCTCTGGTGTTTGCTGTTTATCGGTCTGATGTTGCCGTTGATGGGAGGTCTCGCCTGGTTACTGTCCTGGCCGCTGGGCCATTGGCCGGACCTCAACCAAATGGGCCACCCTCATCCCTGGTTAGGGCGTGTGTGTCTGTTCTTCGCTGCTGCACTGGCAATGCGCCTGCTGTTGAATGGTTTGAACCAGCGTGCAACGACGGGCTCGGCCACCCTGGCCTGCTGGTTGTTCTATGCTGTTCTTGCCATGGTCTTGTCGGTAAAGCTGCCGGCCGCGAGTTTCCTGGGCGTTTTACCCATGGTTGGGTTCGTACTCGGCACTGTGATCGATGGAATCCTGTGGAAACGGCACACCCGCTTATTGTTTGCGCGATTGTTCGGCTTCATCGCTGCGGCTTACCTTGGTTTCTATTTCTTTTTTGGTCTCGAAGTGGTGCTGAGCTTCGAGCATGCTCATTTTCTGATTGCGCCGCTGGTTTTCCCCGCTATCGCCGTTTTACCCCTACTGCTTGAAAACCACGCCAGGCCAGGCTCTGCCCGCTGGGCCAGCCTGTTGCTGCTGCTCCCCATACTGGTCGCAGGCACAGGACAGCAGTTCATACCGGGCCACACACTGGATCGACCGCGGGGCATGAACCTGGTTTATCACGCGAACGAGGGCCAGGATTCGGCCTGGTGGCAACTGGAATCCAGCAGCAGCGGACCCGATAAGCCTTATGCCGAAAAACAGGCTTACGCAACCCAAACGCTGCAGCTTGCCGGACGCGGAGCTGTTGAAGTGCTGGCAAAGCCGGCCAAAACAATTGATTGGCCACCCGTACGTTTACTGTCCAGCTCCCAACAGATCGCTGGGGACGTATTGCAGCGCAGATTACAGTTGGAAATTCCCGCGGAAATTCGCCAGCTGGCCTTGTTCCTGCCGAAGAACCTGGACTTCAATTCTGTCCATGTGGCAGGCGTTCTGGCATTGCAAGCGGACGTGGTGGGGGCGGGGGCAGAAGCGGGGGACGAGAATCGGCGCGCAGTGTATATCAATCGGCCTGAAGCGGGTCCGTTGCTGGTGGAAATAAGCAGTCCGGTCCAGCAAGGCTCCACCAACAGCGAGCTGGATTTCACGGTCCGGGCACGTTACGGCTTGTCTGAAGAAATGCTGGAAATGGAGCTGGTCGGCTGGCCCATGGATGCGCAGCCGCAACATCACGGCCACCGGGCGGAAATTGAGTACTCTTTCACAATCAACCTTCAGTAAATTACTAGGTATTTATTCCAACCCATTGATATAAATACTTTTATGAGGAATTTATGAGGAGTCAGGCTACTGTAGCGTTGGGTCAGCCATTGCACCTGTTGGAAAGCGAAAACCCGGTACCGAGGGGTAAAGAAGTACTGCTGAAGGTCAGCCACTGCGGTGTTTGTCACAGTGACGTGCATATGCACGATGGATTTTTTGAATTGGGCGGCGGCAAACAGCTTCAAGTGAAAACGGCGGCTGACCTCCCGATGGTGCTGGGCCATGAAATCGTCGGGCGGGTTCTGGCCAAAGGCCCTGAAGCCAGCGCTGTTGAAATAGGCCAATCCTGTGCGATCTACCCATGGATCGGTTGCGGCGACTGTGTCTGTTGCGCAGATGGCATGGAGCAGCTGTGTTCCCGGCCGCGCTGCATCGGTAATCAATGGGCCGGTGGTTTTGCAGATCACGTGTTGGTGCCAGACTCCCGGTACCTGTTGGACCACGGCAGTCTGGATCCAGCCATTGCGGCCTGCTACATGTGCTCGGGAATTACGGCCTACAGTGCTTTGCGCAAGATCGAAGCCTTCGCTAACAGCGGGCCTTATCTGCTGCTCGGACTGGGCGGCGTCGGAATGATGGCCTTACAACTGGCCTTGCAACTGTTCGAACGCGCGCCGATAGTGGCCGACATCGATGAGCGCAAACTGGATGTCGCTCGTCAGCTGGGTATTGAGCAGGCTTATAACCTGACAGAAGAAGGTGTATTCAAGCGCATCAAGAAAGAATCCGGTGGTCTGGCAGGCCTGGTAGATTTTGTAGGAGCAGAAACTACCCTGAACCCCGCAATCAGTGCCATGCGCCAGGCGGGCAAGATCGTTGTAGTGGGCTTGATGGGCGGCGCCCTGCGAATGCCCATTCCCTTTCTGCCGTGGAAGGCGCTGACCATACAGGGCAGTTATGTGGGCAGCCTGGGCGAAGCGCATGAGTTGTTGGCTCTGGCACAACAGGCTGAACTGTCACCCATTCGTATTGAGCATCGCCCATTGGGTGCCGCCAGCGAGGTTCTGGACAAGTTGCGCGAGGGTGCTATTGTGGGTCGCGTTGTTTTGCGGCCCGACCTTGTCTGATCCCAATTGCCCGGTAACCAAAAGCGTTTTTCAGCGGAGCCTTACTCAGAATGAATTTCGAATATAGCGAAAAGGTCAGCAAGCTGCGGCAGCAAGTCCGCGATTTCATCGACAGCCGGATTCTTCCTAATGAGCCGGCCTATGAGCAGCAGCTGGTGGACAATCCCTGGGAAACGCCGGAAATCGTTCAGCAATTGAAGGCAGAAGCCCGTGCGGAGGGCCTGTGGAATCTCTTCCTGCCTCCGGTTTATGGGAACTACAGTCCTGGTCTGTCGAACATGGAATACGCTCCGCTGGCCGAGCAGATGGGGCGAGTGACCTGGTCTTCGGAAATCTTCAATTGTTCAGCGCCCGACACCGGCAATATGGAAGTGCTGGCCAAATACGGTGATGAAGCCCAGAAGAAACAATGGCTGGAACCCTTGCTGGCCGGCGAGATTCGTTCAGCCTTTGCCATGACCGAGCCGGATGTGGCGTCCAGCGACGCCACCAATATCGAAACTTCCATGGTGCGCGAGGGTAATGAGTACGTCATCAACGGGCGCAAGTTCTATGCCTCAGGAGCTTGTCGCAATCAGTGCAAAATCCTGATTGTCATGGGCAAGACCGATCCGACGAATCCCAGCAGGCATTTGCAGCAATCGCAGATACTGGTGCCGATCGATACCGCGGGAGTTTCGGTAGTCCGGCCGATGACGGTGCTGGGCTATCACGACTATCCGGAAGGTCATGCGGAGATTGATTTCAAAGACGTTCGTGTTCCCGCCAGCAACCTGATCCTGGGTGAGGGCAGGGGTTTTGAAATTGCCCAGGGGCGGCTTGGGCCAGGACGCATTCATCATTGCATGCGGCTGGTTGGTACCGCTCAGCGTGCGCTGGAATTGATGATCGACCGCGCCAACAGCCGCGTGGCCTTTGGTCAGCCACTGATCAAGCAGCAATCGGTGCGTGAAGACATCGCGAAATCCGCCTGCCAGATCGAACAGGCGCGTTTGCTGACACTCAGGACTGCACAAAAAATGGATCAGGAAGGCAACAAGGGCGCACGCGATTTGATTGCGATGATCAAAATTGTGGCGCCCAACATGGCGGTGGATGTGGTGGATCGTGCGATGCAGATTTTCGGAGCAGCAGGGGTGTCACAGGACACGCCGCTGGCGCATATGTATGCCTATGCGCGGATGTTGCGACTGGCAGACGGGCCTGACCAGGTGCATATGATGCAGTTGGGGCGGGATTTGGCCAGAGCCCGAAGCATGGCCTGAAACACGGCCTGAAGCACGGCTCAAAGCACGGATCGAAGCACGCCCTGAAGCATCAAAGTTCAGGCTTATAGAACAACAGTTGGTCCAGGCAGATTGATCAGGCCATCACCAGATACGTGTTGTATTCAAAGGGGTTTACCGCACCGGTAAACTCCAGCTGTTCTGAGCGTTTGATCTCCATGAAAGCCTCCTGGAAATCCTCGCCGAGCGACTGTGCCACGAGTTCCGAATTTTCAAAAGCCCGTAAAGCTTCGTACCAATTTGCGGGTAGCACAGGATCTTCATCGCTGGGCGCCCCAGTTGAGGGTGGCTCAGCCACCAGCTTGTTTTCGATGCCATACAGAATACCCGCCAGGATGGCTGCCAGCTGCAGGTAAGGGTTGGCATCCGCACCCGCAATGCGGTGTTCGATTCGCCTCGCCGCGCCATCGCCATTGGGCACACGCAAAGCAACATAGCGATTTTCGTATCCCCAGGTGGGCTGCAACGGTCCCTGCATGCCGCGCCATAAGCGTCGGTAAGAGTTGTGATGCGGGGCGAATATCAGCATGAAATCTTTCATGGTGTAGGCCAGGCCGGCGATGGCCTGGCGCAGAATCTCACTGCCTTTGTTGGTGCCATCGTCAAACACATTTTTGCCGCTCTCGTCCAGCAGGCTGACATGGGTATGGAAACCATTGCCGTCCTTGTCGCCGAAAGGTTTGGCCATGAACGTCGCAATGAATCCGTGCTTCTGCGCAACACCTTTGATGGTTTGTTTCAGCATCTGCGCGTGATCAGCGGCCAGCACCGGATCATCGACATGATGCAGGTTCAGCTCGTACTGCGATGCGGACAACTCTTTGACCAGGCCATCCATCGGAATTTGCATGATTTCGCAGGCTTCGCGGATCTCGTGCAGCAGATCGCCTTGTTCGTGCATCACTTCAGTACTGTACAACTGGCCGCCGATGTTACTGCTGCCATTGGCGCGACTGCGCGGCAGGCTCGGTGTTCCATCGGGATTCCGCTCTTCAAGCACCAGATAGAACTCCAGTTCAGGAGCGCAGACGGGTCTTAATCCAAGCTTCTGAAAGCGATCCACCACCCGCTTGAGCACTACCCTTGGGTCGTAGCCCCAGGGTACGCCATCTTCGGTGTTCAGCTGAAGCAGGAACTGCGCAGTAGGCCGCTTCAGCCAGGGCAACAAGCAGACCGTTTCCTCCAGGGCATCACAGATGCCATCGCCGTTACCGGTTTTTTGGCACAGGGCAAGAACATCTCGGCCCCAGATATCTGCAGAAACTCCGGTCAGGCTCATTTTGAATTGACCATCCAGCACCTTATCCACCGCTGAAACAGGCAGCCACTTGCCGCGCAGAATACCGTTGAGATCGGTGAGCACCACCTCAATGGTTTGAACATCCGGATGATCACGCAGAAACTGGCGAACCGGGGAACTCCGGGTGTTGGCTATAGGCAGGGCTGTGGTTTCGGGCATTTGGCATTAATCCGCTTGCTTTGAACTTTCATTCTAGCTGCGCAACTGCCATGTTTCATCCAGAATCGGCGGAAAGGGTCCTAACTCGTTGCAAAAAATCAAAAATCCGTGATCAGCCCGGCATCTGTTGAACCACCATGGCTTCGATCAGGCGAGGCCCTTTCTCGCTCACGGCTGCCGCAAACTGGGCGTCAAATTCTTCTGCGCTTACAGCCCGGCTGGCTGACATGCCCATGCTTTGGGCCATCTTCACCCAGTTGATGGCCGGGTCGGCAAGACTCAGCATGGAAAGCGTTTTCAGGGTCGGCTGGCCAGCACCCACGCGCGCCAGTTCAATGTTCAGAATGGCGTAGCTGCGATTATTCAAGATGACGACGGTCACATCAGTCTGCTCGCGAACCATGCTCCACAAAGCCTGCAGCGTGTACATGGCGCTGCCGTCCGCTTGTAAAGCCACCACCTTTCGTTCAGGACAGGCGATAGCAGCACCCAGCGCCAGAGGCAGGCCTATGCCAATGGCTCCGCCGGTCAGCGTCAGCCAGTCATGGGGCTCCGCCTGCTCAGTGCTGCCGAAAATGCCGAGCGCACAGGTGTTTGCCTCATCGGCCACGATGGCTTTTGGTGGAATCCAGCGGGTCAGGCTTTGCCCTATGGCCAGCGGAGTCAGCAAACCTGCCGGGGCGGGAATATTCGATGCAGCGGGAATGGTTTCGGCAACTGTGTGCGCGCCGAGATTTTCAGCAAGGCGGCTGAGGGCATCCAGCAGATCCTGATCCACCGCAGCCAGTGTAGTGACTGCACATTGCTCCGGCAGTAGCCAACTCGGTTTCCCGGGATAGGCGAAAAAAGACACCGGAGGTTTACTGCCGACCATGACCATTTGACGGAAATCCTTCAAGGATTCCAGGGCCTGCTCTGCGAAGTAGGGCGTGCGTGCCACTCGCACACGGCCTGCGCCGCGCTGCAGGCGGGCGGGAAAAGTTTCACACAGAAGTCGGGCGCCGGTGGCCTTTGCAATCTGCCCGGCCAGTTCCAGTGCATCAGCGCGAAGGGCGCGCCCACCGAGGTACAAAGCCGCAGGTTCTCCGCTGCGCAATGCGGCCGCCGCCGCTTCGATGGCTTCATCACTGATCTTTTGCGGACGCGGCGCTGGCAATGCTGGCGCCTGTGTTCTTGCCGTATCCCAGGTGTGGTTCGCTGGGGCAATGAAGCTGGCGATTCGACCATTGCCGTGCAGAGAAGCCTGCACCGCTTGAGCACCAGTTTCCGCCAACTGATCCGCAGAGCTGGAAACACCTACCCATGTAGAGGCGAGCTCGCAATGCGCTTTGACATCGGCTGTGAGTGGGGCATCGTATTGCAAATGATAAGTGGCGTGATCACCCACCATGTTCACCAGCGGCACATGAGCCCGCCTGGCATTGTGCTGATTGGCCATGCTGTTGGCAAAGCCGGAACTCAGGTGCAGCAGAGTCAAGGCGGGTTTGTCCGCCATGCGGCCGTAGCCATCTGCGGCACCGGAAACCACGCCTTCAAACAGGCACAAAATGGAGCGCATGCCGGTGCTGTTGCCAATGGCGGAGACCAATTGCATTTCGGAAGTCCCCGGGTTGGCAAAGCATACCTCCACTCCGGTTGCGATCAGTGTGTCGAGCAGATTCTCCGCGCCATTCACGATGGGTGTGCTCCTTGGCTGCTGGGTGCCAGATCAAATATTTTGCCGGGATTCAAAAGATTCTTCGGATCCAGAGCCTGTTTCAGTGTGCGCATCAACTGCATTTCCGCAGGAGAGCGGCACAGATGCAGATACGGCTTTTTCTCGAGGCCAATGCCGTGCTCAGCCGAAATGATTCCATCGCGCGAACGCAGGCAGCCGTAAACGATTTCTTCAACCTGTTCAACGATTTCGTGTTCGGTACTGCCTACCGTCATCACCGGGTGAATATTGCCGTCACCGATATGCCCGAAGAACACACTGCGTGCGTGTGGGAAACGCTTTGCGAGTTGCCGTTTAACCTCCTTCACATAGTCGTCCATCAGGGAAATATTCATGCTGACATCGAAAGTCAGTGAAGGGTTAAGACCCTTAACCAGCGTCTCGATATCGTCGCGTATGGCCCACAGGTCTTCCCGTTGCTGATCACTCTGCGCAATCACTGCATCTACGATCAGATCCTGCTCAAGGGCCTGTGCCAGTGCCTGCTCAAAACTACTCCGATCATTGTCGCCATGCGAACCACTGGCTTCGAGCAACACATAAAAAGCGTGTTCGCTGGATAAGGGTTCGCCGTGTGCCTCGCCATTGCCAATAATCAGCTGGTAGAAATCATTCCACAGAACTTCAAAGGCACTGAGGCTGCCGGCCAGTGAAGACTCCATGGCCTGCAGAAACGCAATCACCTTGTTGAAGTCAGTCAAAGCCAGAAGCGCGGTATTGTGGCTGCGTGGCAGGGGGCGCAAACGCAACACGGCACGAGTCACGATGCCCAGGGTGCCTTCCGAGCCAATGAACAATTGCTTCAGGTCATAGCCGGTATTGTTTTTCAGTACATGATTCATCGAAGAGATGATGGTGCCATCGGCCAATACTGCCTCCAGCCCCAGCACCTGCTCGCGGGCCATGCCGTAGCGGATCACACCGTTGCCGCCAGCATTGGTGGAAATGTTACCCCCTATGGTGGCCGAACCGCGGGCACCGAGGTCCAGTGGAAACAACAGTTCGTGTTGCTCTGCCGCTTCCTGCACCTGTTGCATGGTCACACCGGCCTGCACGGTCATGCTGCGGTTTTTTCGGTCCATGGATTCGATATTGCGCATGCGCTCGAGTGAAATCACAATCTCATTTGGCGCAGCGCTGCCTCCTTTGACCAGGCCGGTCATGCCACCGTGTGTGACAACCGGCTGATTGTCCGCATGACAGATTTTCAGAACCTCAGAAACCTGTTGCGTATCGGCCGGACGAACAATGCACATGGCCTGACACCCGCGGGTGCCGGACCACGATTCGGGCCGGTTGCTGACATCGCTGCCAGTAAGAATGCCGCTGTCACCAACGACCTTACGAAGGGATTCAATGATATTCGTCATGAAGGCTAAACCCGTGTTTCAGGACCTGTCTCTCAGGATTTGAGTTTTAACATAAACGCCAGCACTCTGTTGGCCAGAGAGCCGTAGGGTGGAGCGAAGATTTTAAGGGCGCTGAAACGGGCCTGGTAAAACACCGGGCGCATTTTGGAAAAAGCCAGAAAGCCATCCCTGCCATGGTAATGACCCATGCCACTGGCGCCCACGCCGCCGAAGGGCAAATCATGTTGCGCGGTGTGTAGCAGAACATCATTGACGCACACCCCACCGGACATCACGTGGGTGATGTAGTAATTCTGCAATTCTGCATCCACCGTGAAGGGGTAAAAGGCCAGAGGGCGATCACGCTGGTTGATCCAGGCTACTACTTCTGCCGGCTCCCGATAAGTTCTGACTGGCATGATCGGACCAAAAATTTCGCGCTGCGTTACTGCCATGTCGGCGGTGGTATCGAGCACCAGGTGCGGCGGAAATTTGCGCGTTTCCGGATTGGGGGCTTGCCCTCCGCTGAGGTCTACCAGCCGGGCCCCTTTGCTGCGGGCGTCCTCGAGCATCGCTTGCAGTCGTTCGAACGAGCGTTGGTCGATGATGGAAGTGAAATCCGGGCTGTTGATATCCGGAACATGTTTAGCCGCCCAATCACGGCACAACTGCACGAACTGCTCCAGTTGGCTTTCGTGCACCCAGGCGTAATCGGTAGTGATGCAGATCTGGCCCGCATTGAAGAATTTGCCAAAAAGGATGCGTTCAACAGCTTTTTCCAACGAAAAATCGGGGGCCACCACGGCGGGGGACTTACCACCCAATTCCAGTGTCACCGGTGTCAGGTTTCGGGCAGCAGATGCCATCACCGCACGCCCCGTCTGGCCCGAGCCGGTAAACAACAGGTGATCAAAAGGCAGTTGTGAAAACGCAATGCCGACCTCGCCAGTCTCCTCATAAAATTTCAATTTTTCTGGCGGAAAATAGCTCGGTACCAGCACAATCAACAAACGGCTGAGCGTGCGCGAATTTTCCGACATCTTGACCATGGCCCTGTTGCCAGCAGAGAAAATGGAGACCAGCCCGCTGAACGCCAGCTGGATCGGAAAATTCCAAGGCACAATAACTCCGACTACACCCAGCGGTTGTGGGATCACGCGGTTGCGGGCACCCGGGTACACCTTGAAATCGATGGAACGCTTCTGCGGCTTCATCCAGCGCTTTAAATGCTTCAGGTTTTCAGAGATGGATTCCAGCACCAGGTAAATTTCGGTGAACCGAGTTTCAAACTCAGAGCGGTTGCCATAATCAGTGTTAACGGCGTTGATCAAGGCCTCCTGGTTTTCCACGATTAACCGCTTCAGGGCAAGCAAATCATCACGCCGCTGTTGCAGGCTGGGGTAGGGCTGCTGCAGATAAGCTTGCTTCTGTGCGGCCAGGTCGGCGTTCAGTGCCGCGCTTATGGAATCAGAATTGGGGACTTCCGGGAAATGGTGGATGTTGGTTGCGGTCAATCTAATCTCCGTTTGCAGCCCAGAACTGAGTATTTGGATACGGCTATGTCGCTGCTACCTAACAAGGTCTCATGACTTGGGTCTGTGCCAGAATAATTCCTAGCCGTTCAACCCCGCATTATAATTGGGTCAACGGTTGATAGGTAAGTTGTGATCGGTCGAATCGTTTGCCATTTTTGATGTTTGCCTTTCGGACTGAGCGACGGTCGCGTTGGAGCTTTGCAGCAATAAAGTTAGGTATTCGGTGCCTGGGAATCAGCAGCAAAAGGGCGCGAAACCATCTGATCGAGTTGGTTTAGTGATCGAGCAAGTTCCGGTCGTTTGAAGGTGAGCTCGGTCACGTTGACGTAGTAACCAGCCGCCACTTCCTTATCCAAGCCGCGGCGGCGTACCTTGATAAATTGGCGGCTGCTGGTTTTTGTGTCCACGAGGCAAATGGCCCAACCCGCGTTTTCACGCCAGAGTAGATCACCCACTTTGTGTGTGATCGCGCGATCTGTCTGATCCTGCATGTCTGAAATCCAAATTGGTGCCAGCAAGCCCTCGACTTCGTTCAGCAGGCGGCTAACGTTGGGAGCGATTTTTGTGATGTACGACTGGGCGTCCTCAATTTTGATTTTTCCGAGAAGGCCCGCGATACGGCCTGTCTGCGCAGACGCCAGCAGTTGGGGGGCATTGAACACTTCTCTAAGCGCCAGAGCCTTATCGAAATTCGTACCTATACCCCGCCAATCAGCATTCCCCAATGTGGCGACGAGAACCATCCAAAGTGTTCCGTCGCCCACGACATCATCGAATGTCGACTGATGTCCGGTATCAGCATAGCGTTGCTCCACCTTGCACAATAACCCGCCGGCACTTGATCCCCGAAATAGTATTGAGAAGAGTTCCAATGCCCATTTTTCACCGTGTTCACTCGAAACCCATCCACGTCGCTGTCCGCGCAGGGCAACTGCTAGTGGAAATGAGACTGCCTGAACCATCTGAGTTGCTGTGCATCGCTCGGAAAATGTCCGCGACGACAACTCCTTCAGGAATGTTTCAATCTGAACAGCCAAACGTTGTCGGAATTTAGCCTCGATGGGCGCAGCATCCGAGTTGATCGGCTCTTTTTCCGGCTTCTTTCTTTTCCCTTTTTTCACGATATCGTCGGGAAGCGGGTCTTCGTCGAGCTGTTCATCATGAGAGGCAGCAGAGTTCGTAACGTCATCGGCTTCCGCCTCGAACAACAGTCGAAGAATCCCGGTCAGAGATAAGCTTCCAGAGTGGGAGTACCCGAACTTTGGAAGGGAGGCCGGGGGTTCTTCCAGATAACAAATGAGATCATGTGGATTAACGGGTGCCGCGGGCGTCTGGTCGGCCTTGGATTCCCGCCGATCCACACTAAGGCCTGGATCGCGAAAAGAAGCGGCATCATTGAATAGCGCTTGCGCAACCTCATTGAGTTCATCAAGCATCTGTTTCTGCTCCGCCGAACTGCCGCTTCGGGCGAGTCCATTGAAAGGCTCCAGAAGTCTTGCGGACTGGCTTGCGTGCTGCAACGCTAAAAGATCATTGATCCACCGAGGTCCCGTGGCCCAGCAGGTATCCTCTCGACAGACGAGTACCGTCGCGAACTTCGTTTCTACTCCGATCCCTTCCGGAAGTTCGCACTTCCAGACACCTTCCAAATTCTCTACGCGCGTCATCGTCCTGCGTGTGGCTCCAATAACGAGGTCAACCGTCATGTCGGCCGAAGGCGTTGGACGTAGTTCAGCTTGCAAAGAGCGTGACGAGCTGTCCCATAGCAGGCTCGCAAGTTCATATGCTTTCTTGCTGGTTTGCTTTTCTTTCACTCGGTCTGGTCTGACCAACAATACCTCGGTCGGGGTTTGTGCGGGCATATTGAATAACGTCAACGCGTTGGCAAATTCTTCATCATTTGGCGTGTCGTAAACAACAACGGTCTCAACATTTCCACCCTGGCGTGGCGGTATCAACCAGGCCGCCGCTGAGCAGTTCGCAGATCCCATCACGGCAGCTGGGCCATTAACCCCATCGAACCAATACAACTTCGCATGCAACGGCCGATCCGATGGGGCAGCAATCACCCGCAGTTCCAGCGGGAGATCTGCCAACTTTGCAGGGTCGAAGCTGACGGCCGATGGCGTCAGGGCCACGGTCGCGCGTGTTACACCAAATGTGGCATTTGCCCAACGGAGAAATGCACCGGACTCATCGGTGGAGCCAGTGAGAATCTTGACCTCATCGAATTGACGGCCAGCCCACCGCGCTGCGAGCTCTGGGCCCAGGGCACGGCCTTCCCAGCTATGGAGGATCGGGGCCTCATCGTCCGGCGCGGCAGGTGTCAGGCTAAGCCACGGGACCTCTTTAATACGACGAACCGCATCCACCTCGATCTCGCCGCTGCACCATGAAAGCACATGGTCGAGGAAGTTGTGGAGCCAGCCGCCTTTGTCGACATGGTCTTGACCTAGCATCCAGGCGGTGGCGACCTCCTGATTGCCGCCCCAGCCCGAACTTGTCACATTGCCGCTGCCCAGCATGATCACGCCGTCTTTAGGTCCGAGCCGCAGAAGCACTTTGGGATGGAATGCGCCCGAGTGTTTCGCACCGGCCAGCAAGTACTGTTTGCCGAGATGCCATAGTTGACCGGATACCGTTTGTGTCGATGCGGCTATCTGATCCTCGTCGCCGAGCACGAGGATGTCGCTCGACCGGCCTGCCCATAGGTCCGGCAGAACCACCTGCTCGAAGAAGATGGGATCGAAGGAATAAGTTAGCAGCAAGGCCTTGTGATACGAGCGCTCGCGGCAGAAAAGCCGGGGATTCATGCTCCGGCTCCTTCCGTCAGTACAGCGAGGGCGCGGTCAAGCACCATTTCGCCGTCCGCAGTGATGCCGCCGTCGTCAATCAACTTCAACTGTGTCAGCCAACCCAACGCTTGTTTAAGACGCGACGCCGTGCGCCCACCACCGAATCCCTTCCCGCGTGAGAACCACATGTTGCCTTCGGCGGTCAGTATTGCCACGTCGCGGCTAAGATCAACCTGCAGGCGCGACCAGGTGATTTGCAAATGCTGTTGCACGGTTCGGTAAGCCAGCGCTGCGGCTATCTCGCGTAAGGAGTGATTCTCGCGTTGGAAGCGCTCCAGTTCGGGGAGGATGACGTCACGCAGACCCATGCGTCGCCATCCTTGATAGGAAAGGCTGTTGTGCTGCTGGCCATTCTCCCGCACGCCATCGCCCACGCGCCGTGCCGCCACCATCCAGGCGATAACCGCCAGTGTCAATGCGCCGGCACCCGAACTTAAAGCGCGTCTGTACAGAGCCGGCTCGGTCAACGTGTGGGGCCATCGGCAGATACCGTGCGACTGTGCGCTGCCACTAACCAGTAGATCGTCGATACGTGACTGGAGGCCGCGGAAAGAGAGCGTAGTCGTAGATTCACCACTATTTAACAGACCGAGATCGCGCAGGGCGGAGTCATGCTCTTCAACGCGCTCCATCAGCCCTGCGATAACAACGTTGCGATCGACACCGGCCAATCCACCATCGGGGCTGGCCATGATCTCGTCCATCACGGCTGCCATTACGGCCTCCTGAGTTACTGCAATCGCATCCCGAACGCAGTAACTTGTCCAGCCATCCGCAACCCGATTCAATATCGGTTCGCCAAATCGAGCCATCGAAACGGCCGCAACGAACAAATCGCTTTCTAAAGGACGCGCCTTCAATTGCGCTGCTAGCGTCAGAAGGGCGGCATAGGTGCCGATGCGCGCCCGCTCCCGACTCAAAGGGGAGTCTGGAACGATGGCAGCGATCAACAGCTCCCTTTCGTCCTCCGGAATCCGATCGATACGCGCGACGGCACCGAGTTCACGCAGCTCGTCTAGGCTCACATCGGCAAGGTCTCTTTTCGACAACAGGCTTTCAATAAGAGGGATCCTCGAAAGGGTCCGATCCAGCGCCGTGGCAAGGGGCACTCCGCGTTCGGCGACAAGTCCAGGAACGGCCTGCTCCCGCGAACGCGTGATGCCGAGCTGATCGGAAGGGCCAGCGTAGATAGTGGATGCCGGCGATTGGACCAGTGCCGAGATCGCCACTCGAGGCGTATTGGCGTCCAGACGCTCAAGTGCCTGTTTCCAGCCGATAAGCCCGCTGATAGCGCGGTCTTGGGTAAGGTTGCCGAGCACCAGGGCCGATTCGATGCGTGCGGAAAAATCAGTGAAGTCTTGCCAACGATCTGGTTGTCCGCTCTGGCCATAGCGATGGATCAGCCAGGCCCTGAATGCAAGATAGCGCACCGACGGCGTCACGGTGGTAACACCGTCAAGTAGTGTGCCACCGATGGACTGGACCGGGAGACGCAATCCGAGCAGGTCGAGGCCACCGGTGATCGCCGCACCGCTGCTGACCCAGGTGGGTGCCTGAATGGTCTTGGCTATTGGCATCTATTGGCCCTTTCGCGGCTTACTTTGCTGACGCCATCAGCGCATTCAATCGCGAGAGCGCGTCGGCGACGATTCGCCCTTGCTCTTCGATATGGGTAATGATCTGATGCGGCGTGCGGGTATCCACTTCGACCACCGCAGTCGGGTTTACAGCCTTCAGATCGAACACAACAGCATCAATTTCGGCTGCTCGGGCTTCCAGATCGCGGGCGTTTTTGTCTTTTTCCCAAATCTGAGTGGACAGGGCACGCTGTGCCCCGTCACTCGATTTATCTTTCTTCAAACGCTTGAGCTGTTCCTTCAGATCCACCACGGAGGCTCTGATCGCGGCGACCTCATCACGTAAAGGCTGCATCTCCGCGCGTGCTTTGGCACGTCGAGACACAAAATCGATCGTCCAAGAATAGCGGCTTGCGCCTTCTGGTTTGCCGTGGTGTTTCAGCATACGGGCATAACTGGGGAAGGCCTTGCCCGCATTCGCTTCATCAGCATGCCAGTCGGCAGTCACGATGGAAGGCATGGCGGCGTCGGGTAGAATCGTGCCATCTGGCGCAAAACCGAAGTGCGCCAGCGTTAGCGGTGTTTTCTTGCCGACCTTCACGTAAGAGAGGTCGTAGTACCAGATTTTCTCGGTCTTTTTTCCCTTGGTGAAAAACAGCAGGTTGGTTTTGACTCCAGCGCCGGCCGTGGAAAATACGCCGCCGGGCAAGCTAACGATTGCCCACAGCTTGCACTCGTCCACCAACTTGCGTTTGGTTTCAACGAAAGCACTTTCGTTGGTGCGAAACAGCAGCCCCTCATCGAGCACAATTGCACAAGTACCATTTGGCGCCAATTCTTGGAATATTTTTTGCACAAACAACACCTGAGTGGCGCTGGTTTCATAGGCAAAGTTTTTCTGAGCGTCCTTGCCTTCCTTACCGCCGAAGGGCGGGTTGGTAAGGATAACGTCAAAGGTTTTTGGGGCATTGTCGAAGAGCGCCGCGTAAGTTGCGCGGTTTGTTAGCGAATTGCCGTGCCAGAGATTAGGTTGGTCGATGCCGTGCAGCACAAGATTTGCCAGAGCAATCGGAAACACCAGATTTTCTTTTTCACGGCCAAAGAAGGTATCGTGCTTTAAGGTGTCAATGTCGGTGCTCGTGGCGCTTTGGCCCAACTGGCGGGCCATGTGCTCATAAGCAATGGCCAGAAAGCCACCGGTGCCGCAGCAGGGGTCGTATACCGTCTGCCCGAGTTGCGGATTGACCGTATGCACCATGGCGCGGATCACCTCGCGGGGCGTGAAGAACTGCCCGCCATCTGAGTTTTTCTCGCCCATCTTCAACAGCAGGTCTTCATACACCTGCGAGAGTGTGAAAAAATGCTGATCGTCTACATGATCGATATTGATCTGGTGAACCTTGTCCAGAATGTCGCGCAGATTGGATTCGCTATCGACGCGCACTTTTTCCACTGCCGTCATGGTGCGGCCCATGATGCGCTGCTTTCGGCTGGCCGC
>JBGTHE010000368.1:0-3073 GCA_041746335.1 Lysobacterales bacterium
TTCAGCGCCACTCGCTCAACGGATATCGATGCCAAAATCGCCAGCGCTATCGCGGCCTTGCCAGACCACGACATTGTTTTCGTGCATCTGAAGGCACCTGACCTGTGTGCACACGACCTGCAGCCCCTGACCAAAAGAGACGTGCTGCATCGTTTTGATGCGGCGTTAACACCCTTGCTGGAAGAGGACATTATCATTGCTTGTGCGGCGGACCATTCCACCGACAGCAACAGCGGCAAACACACGTCAGACCCGGTACCCGCTCTTATTTACGGTCCCGGGCAGAACCTTCACCGCAAAAACATCAAGTTCGGTGAGACCGCCTGTCGCGACGGCACAATGCCGCGTCAGAGCAGCAGTGAGTTCCTGCAAAGGGTACTGGCGATGATGCGCCGCGACTAAGGTTTGCCTGGTGACCTTCGCCGCATCTTGTAACAATAATGTCATAATCTCCCTGTACCTTGGCGCCCATCCATAAAGTTGCCAAACCGGGAGAAAACCATGTCCGTTCTGCGCCTGTTTTCGATGACTGCTGTTGCCTTGGCTTTGTCTGCTTGCGGTGGTGGTGAACAACGACAATTGATACAGAACAAGGGCTCTGACACCCTGGTTAACGTCGCCCAAGCCTGGGCTGAAACTTATCAGACCATTGATCCCAGTGTGGTTGTGGCGGTCAGCGGTGGCGGCAGCGGCACCGGTATTGCGGCCATGATCAATGGCACAGTAGACATTGCCAATTCCAGCAGAGAGATCAAAGATGAAGAAATGGAGCAGGCCCGTGCGCAGGGACGTAATCCCATGGAGCACATCGTAGGCTATGATGCTCTGGCAGTCTTTTTGCATCCCAACAACCCCATTAACGAAATGAGTATTCCAGATCTGGCTGCCATTTATGGCGATGGTGGCAGCTCGCTAAAATGGTCAGATCTGGGCGTGGAAGTGCCAGGTTGTTCTGATCAGAGCATTGTGGTGGTTAGTCGACAGAACAACTCAGGTACGTATGTGTACTTCCGCGAAGCAGTGTTAGGGGATGGAGATTTCCGTCTCGGTACCCGCGACATGCACGGTTCCAAGGATGTGGTTGATCTGGTAGAAAACACACCCTGCGCCATCGGTTACAGTGGCCTTGCATATGCCAACGAGCATGTGAAAATGGCTTGCATTGCGTACAACGAAGGCGAACCCTGCGTCAGTCCTTCAGTTGAAACGGCCAGCAGTGGCAGCTATCCCATCGCGCGATCCTTGCTGATGTATACCAATGGTGAACCAACAGGCGCCGTAGCTGCTTTCCTGGACTGGATCAAGAGCGATGCGGGTCAGTGCATTATTGTGGAAAAGGGCTACGCACCGGCCACCAAGGTGACTTGCCCGGCGTCGTAATTAAACCGAAGCCTCCAACAGGCACTATCATCAGGCAGGCCATCATAAAGCAGGCCATCAAAGAGTAGGCCATCAAAGAGTAGGAATCGGGCATGAGTCACTTTGAACAACGTCTGGAAGCAGATCTGGAAGCCATTCGTGATTGGGTCTGGTCTTTGGGCAGCGATGTTGAGCAGGCTTTGCGTCATGCCAAGCAGGCCTTATTGCTGCAGGATGAGGACCTGGCGTATGCAACCGTATTGGCCGACAACCCTATCAATCGGAAATCCCGCGCCTGCGATCGCATGTGCCATGCATTCATTGCCCGTCACTTACCCGGTGCTGGCCATCTGCGCGAAATTGCTGCAACCATACGCGTCAACGTGGCGCTCGAGCGCATCGGTGATTATGCCGTGACCATCAGCCGCGAAGCGGTGCAACTCGAGCAGGCTTTGCCCAGCCATATCATCGCTGAGATTGACGCGTTAACCGACGATTCTTTTCAGGTTTTGCACGATTCGAGAATTGCCTTTCGTAATGACAATGCTGAGCAGGCCAAAGTGCTGATGCACATGGCCAAACGCGTCGAACAGAAAATGGACGCCATCTACGAACATTTATTCAGTGGCGAAGCTGGCGTGAATGCGCGGACCAGCCTGACACTGTTCATCGTATTCAACATGGTTAAACGCGTGGCCGACCAGGCCAAGAATATCTGTGACCAGACTGTTTTCGCGGTGCGTGGCGTAGCCAAGATTCCCAAGGTCTACAACATCCTGTTTCTGGATCAACCCGGCAGTGCCACCGGGCTCATCGCGCTGGGGATTGCCCGCAAGAATTTTCCCACCCAGGCCCGGTTCAGTTTGGCAGTGCCCGGTGAAGCATTGCCGAGGGACACTGCCCTGACCGAATTTCTCGAAGAGAAGGCGCTGGAAGCGGATGACCTGAAATCTGAATCACTGCCGAGCCTGCAACATGATCTGGACGAGTTCGATGTGGTTGTGGCCTTGCATGGCAAGTCGCAGGATTACATCGGAAAAGCACCGTTTCACACTTCGGCCCTGCACTGGGACCTGGACCAGGAAGACCGTGATCTGCCCAATCAATATCGCCTGCTGCACGAAAAAGTCAGCGCATTGATTGAGTTGCTGGCCGGCGAAGAAGCGGCCTGAACCTATGCAAGAGCCTGCAACCTCAGCTCCTACAGCGAGCCTGAATACCCCATTGTCAGTTGATTTCAACCGGCGCGGCAAAGATTGGTACATAGACAGGATTGTTCAGGTACTGGTATTTCTGGGCGGCATCTCGGCGATCATTTTTATCATTGGCATTTTCATTTTCATCACCCGCGAAGGTATGGGCTTCCTGACCGAAGGCTTCAACTTCAAGGAATTTTTCACTTCTCCCAATTGGCGCCCAACTTCGGCTACCAAAGAGACGTACGGCATTTTGGCACTGGTGGCCGGCACGGCTAGTGTCACCGGACTGGCCATGCTGGTGGCTATCCCGTTTTCGCTCGGCGCAGCTATATTCATTGCCGAGTTTGCCAGTGGTAAAACCCGTGAGTTCCTGAAAATCAGCGTGGAGTTGCTGGCAGCCATACCTTCAGTGGTCTGGGGCTTCATAGGCCTGGCCATCATGAACCCGTTGATCATTGAATTATTTGACGTACCAGTAGGGCTGAATGTGCTCAATGCCGGCATCATCCTCGGCC
>JBGTHE010000369.1:0-1933 GCA_041746335.1 Lysobacterales bacterium
CGACCGGGCGAAGCGCTGAACCGCTGCGTTTTCATCGATCGTAACTTCAGCGAGGTCTGCCCGCGGCTGTCCCGACTGATCGTGAAACACAGTACTGGCCCGATAGACCATGATGGCGAGCAGAAGCAGCACCACAATGCCCAGAATTCCCAAAGGCTTTTTCATCTGTCTTAGTTTCCTTCCGGTTTGAGCTTGAGAGAAAAAGAACTAATACCAATTTTAAGCACAGATTTACGCTGCTGTGAGGGATAATGGATACATGACTACCCCTGCACCACCCCGATTCGACAACAGCTATGCCCGCCTGCCGGAGCGTTTTTATGCGCGAGTCAATCCTGAGCCTGCCCGTTCGCCACAACTGATCCGGGTTAATCATGCACTAGCCCGGGATCTTGGTCTGGACGCTGACTGGCTGGAATCTGATGTCGGATTGTTGACGGTTGCGGGAAACCACATACCGGACGGCGCCGACCCCATCGCCACAGCCTACGCCGGGCATCAGTTTGGCGGCTGGAGTGCGCAGCTGGGAGATGGCCGTGCATTGCTGCTGGGTGAGGTCATCAACCCCGCGGGTGAACGCTTCGATATTCAGTTGAAAGGTTCCGGGCGCACGCCATATTCACGGGGCGGGGATGGGCGCGCCCCGGTCGGTCCGGTCCTTCGAGAATACCTGGTAAGTGAAGCGATGGCTGCCCTTGGTGTTCCCACGACACGGACCTTGTCAGCGGTTACAACAGGCGATGAGGTGTACCGCAATGGGGCCTTGCCTGGCGCAGTACTGGCCCGTGTTGCCCGCAGCCATATCCGCATCGGCACCGTTCAGTTCTTTTCCTCGCGGGGCGATGTCGATGGGCTGCGTTTGCTGGCTGACCATGTGATTCAGCGCCATTACCCCGAGGTGGCTGGATTGGAAAACCCTTACCTTGCGTTATTCGATGCCGTGATCGAACGCCAGGCACAATTGGTGGCGCGATGGCAGCTGCTGGGTTTCATACACGGCGTGATGAATACCGATAACATGTTGCTGTCGGGCGAAACCATTGATTACGGACCTTGCGCATTCATGGATCACTTCAATCCAGCGGCCGTATTCAGTTCCATCGACCACCAGGGTCGTTACGCTTACCTCAACCAGCCCGGCATGGCGCACTGGAATCTTGCGCGACTGGGCCAGGCAATGCTGCCGATACTGGGCAATGATACACAGCTTGCGCTTGAACAAGCCGGCGCCATTCTGGACGAATTCCCGCAGCGCTTCAGCCTGGCGCACCATCAGGAACTCAAACGCAAGCTGGGTTTAGCCGGTGATGCTGAAAAAGCCGTGCAACTGGGCACCGATCTGTTCCAGCTGATGGCCGATGCATCCTGCGATTTCACACTCACCTTCCGCCACCTGACTGAGCTGGCCAACCCGGGCATCAAACCCAGCACATCTCACTTGTTTCAATTGCCCGAGTCCTTTGCTCCCTGGCTGGAACAATGGCAACAAACAGCCAGATGGAGCAGCGATACCGCAGAGCTGCGCCATATCGCCATGCTGCAAGCCAACCCTGTTGTTATTCCACGCAATCACCTCGTAGAGGAGGTCATCAAGGCAGCGGTTGATTCGTCGAACTTCCAGCCTTTCCACCACCTGCTGGACCAGTTGATCAGGCCCTATGAACTGGATACAGGCTCGGATCGATATGCCACACCGCCCACACCCGAGCAAGTGGTTACAGCGACCTTCTGTGGTACCTGACACCGAGTGAACGGTGGATTAGGGCCTATACTTCAGCAAATGACCGAACCTACCCCTACCGCAAAGTCAGCGGAAGCAATGCGAATGCACATTCTGCTAACGGCCCTGCTGGCGCTTATGTCCGTGCTGTCCTGGTTCCTCATTGTTGAGTTGCGCCAGCACCAGACGCTGGTGCAGGACCGTGCTGAGCTG
>JBGTHE010000370.1:0-3372 GCA_041746335.1 Lysobacterales bacterium
TCAAACAATCTGGAAACACTGGCGAGAACCCTTCGAGCAGTCCGAAGGCCTCATGCTTGAGTATGTACACCTGCTGACCCAGGGCCGGCGGCTCGCAGCCGTTATTGACGAACAGGTTCGGCAACGACGACAGGAGGGGCGGCACGACGAACTCGCGATCATAAGAAGCACTGCCGTGCTGTGCGCCCGTGGTGCAGAAGTCCATGCGCGCAAGCTGTTCGAACTGCTCAGCATGAACCCCGAAGACGCCAGTCGCGCGCTGTCCAGGCTCCTTGACGAGCATCTGGTGAGAGAAACGCGACCCGGTGTGCTGGGCGGCCTTCACCTGCTGCGCTCGCAGGCACTCTGCCACGCATCACACGATGAGGTTGCCCTCTTAAGTGCGGACTCTCTCTGGCAGTGCCTGCCTGCGGCGACAATCGAGACCCTGCCAAAGGCTGTTCAGTCAATCCTCACAGATGCGCGGGACGAAGATGAGGCAACAGCCTTAGGCAAGTTTGCAGAAATGTTCGGAGCCAGCACCGATGTTGACACATGGGTGGCCCTTCTGACTGGACTGGGGCTCGCAACCCTGGAACGCCGGGTTGTCTCGTTCATGGAGGTGCTTGAGCAGAACGGGGTCCAGCGCGCCCAATGGCCGTTCGCGTCGATGTTCAGCGATCCGGCCATTGACATTCCCGAGCTGTCAGGGTTTGAGCAGTGGCAAAAGATTCGTGGCGCTGTGCTCGCTTTCCGAGCTTTGCCGAAGGACGACCTTCGGCGGGCCTGCTTGGCGCGCCTTCCTAATGAAAGCATCGTACCGTGCTGTCAGAATCTGCGGCAGGCCAATAAGTTCCTCTCATGCCTCGCACCGATCTGCGGGGGTGAGCCCGTGCCGCTCTCCATCGTACCCGGCTTCGTTGCCAATGGAGAGCACGACATACGGCAGGTCGCGTCCTTGCTGTCTACTGCCTACTTGATCGGACGCGATGTGGCCGAGAATCTTGTGCAGGCGTTCGGCGGCGAACAGGTCTTGTTTGAGTTGTTCCGGTCTCAAACACCGTGGGTCACAACGCCAGAGGTTGACCCCAACGGAGCGCATGGCCGTACCGTCCGTTCCGACTGGTACTACGTTGCCGAACAGGAACAGCCCGATCCCCATCAGTCGGTTTGCAGCATTTGTGAGACTTTGATCGCCATATCACCGGACTCGGACGCTGCCGCATCTGATGCGATGAACCCGCAAGGTCAGCCCATTGCTGTAGGGAGCTATACCCCGTGGTCCAAGAATATGCCGAGGAAGAACATTCCTGCCAAAGCCCGCGTTGAGTGGAACGTGGCCCTCCGGCAAATCATGCTTGCTCGATCAGCTTCCGATAGTCTCACCGCCTATACCCGGCAGATGGCTGAGTTGGTAAGGCGCACCGAGAAGGCCTTCCGGGCGTTCACCGAGAAATGGATCAAAGGCAAAAGCATTGGGAATGCGGACGCGCTGGCCGAGGAAATCAATGAGATTATCCAGGCCTTAAATGCGCTAGCTTACGCCACGCCCCGCAAATCCGCATCTGAAACGACCGCACCTGCGGCTGGTGCAGGAGAGGACGATACACTCGGTGCGCTGCTTACCGGCGTACTTGGCAATCTCATGCGAAGAATGAGTAAGGTTCCCGGAGAAGGAGCCAGGAGCGCAGCCATGTTCGCGGGGAGCCTGGCAGCACAGACGCGCGAACATGAGCAATCAGCTATATGGCGGACAAGTTCAGAGCCGCCCCTTCGGGCACTCGGTGCTTTGAGAGAGCGTCTCGGCGATGCCGCTTGCATACTGCACGAAATGGCACACGACGATGGTCAATCGTCAGTTCAGGGAATCGTTCAAGCTGCGCGGAAAGGCAGCTTCGGCAAGGCAACACGCGCCGCGGCACGGCGCTGTCAGTCTCTTGCTGAACAGCGGTTTAGCCAAAGGCTGCAGCAACTGGAAAGTGCCCTTAAGGACAAAGGGTGGAAGGCTCGGTGCTGGTCCCGGCCAACCATCGAGGCGGACAGTGTGTACTGGCCGGCCCGTGAGGTCGCCGTTCTTGTCGAGATAACAGATTTTGAAGCGGACGCCGGTTATATAGAGGACACTCTCGCCGCGGGACAGGATCACCTCGGAAGCGAATGGCGCTTCAGGGTTGTACCAGTCATCAATGGCTATGTCGTACCGACTTTGGCTGTTCTACCCTCATCACAGATGCCATTGCCGGATCAGGACTTCGCGAAGGACTGGCAAGACCATATCGATCGTCCGTTTCTGCCACCGGGGATCGTTGGTAGGTTTGACGATGCCCTGGCAGCCTGTATCCAACTGTCTGGAATCCTGACCTGCCGCGATCCCGAGAATCTGCACCCGGATGAACATGAAGCGTTTTCGAAGTCCATTGAATCGTTCGAGCGCAATCGTGAGTATGTTGCTCAAGCGGCCGAAGGCACTGGCTCTGAGCATCTGGCATGGGCGTGTAACTACCTAAATGAGGCCTGGGATCAGGTTGTTCATGAGTTTGAGGCGGCGAAAGAAGGGCTGCCAGTCACCCAGCCACTCTGCATGAATGCCCATCTTGCTCTTGCCGGACAGGTGAGTGACCAAACGACAGAGCTTGCCGCGACGCGTATCCTAATGCTGCAGGCTGAATGTATGAGCTTTATCGAGCAAACCGAGACTCCCCCGTTAGGAGCATCGTGACCGATGCCATGCTCAAAGTCCCCAGAAGAAATCGTTATTGCCCTTATGGCATCCGCTGCGCCCGAACGCCGTGATGAAGTCCAGGCCTTGTGGTCGCAGTACAACCCCAAGGTGGTATTAGTTCAGGATGCGAAACAGATCACGTTAAATGCGACGAAGGAACGGATCAAGTTTGATGCGAAGACCTGGGATGTCTTCTGGCTGATTGGTTTTAGTGGTTGGCAGGCTATCGAGTGCTATGCGCCGCTTGTGAAGGTCTCGGCCTTAACCGACAGGCCGATCAACTCTCTCGTGCAGGACGACGAAGGGCTTGCAGACGTCGAGCGTGACTACAGGGAGCGTCTGGCGGCCGCGCAGGCACTCATTGAAACTGCCGATCCCGCGTCGGCCCCTTGGCCCCCGGACGTCCCGCGGCCGAACCCCGATCGCGGCCTTGTTGCTGATCCCCAGTACCAGACCGCTTTCGATCTTTCGTGCCTCGCCGTAGCTTTCGCGCTCTTTCATGAATTCAGGCATGTCATGCTCGACCGTGACCGGCAGCGCCCGCAGGATTTGAGGGAAGAGGAACTGGCCTGCGATGTCTGGGCGCGGCAATTCATGACCGCCAAACTCGCAACCTATGCTCAAGATCACGGCCATGACTATCATGAGGTGTTGCGCAAGCGCTCGATGGG
>JBGTHE010000371.1:0-5358 GCA_041746335.1 Lysobacterales bacterium
CTACTCCAGTGTCCTGCTCAATGGCGCCAACATACCCAGCCCCGATCCGGTGCGCCGCGTGGTTCCACTGGACCTGTTTCCTTCAGGCATCATTGAGAGTATTTCAGTGCAGAAAAGTTTTACGGCTGACCTGCCTGCAGAATTCGGCGGCGGTACAGTCCTGTTACGTACCAAAAGTTTGCCTGAAGAAGGTTTTTTCGAAGCTGAACTGGATATTGGCTACCGCGATGGCACTACTGGCAAGGATGGACTGCGTTACGACGGGGGAGGAAGTGACTGGACTGGCTACGACGATGGCACTCGTGACCAACCGGATGCGTTACGTGATGCCACAAGCGATGGTACACGGCTGACCGAATTCAATCGCTTCACCGGCGTAGGCTTTACCAAGGAAGAACTGGAGGTGATCGGTGAGTCGCTTCCGGTCAATTACAACATAGAGCAGGAAGATATCGCACCGAACTGGGGCTTCAAGTTTGCCGGAGGTGATCGCTATGCGGTGCACGAAAAGCTGAATATCGGATTTCTGGCTGCACTGGACTACGGCGATGACTGGGCAACAACCACCCAGCGCAGAATCGATTACGTTGTATCGGGTGATATCCTGGTTTCGGAAAATGACTACACTCGCGTCGCCACCGTGCGCGAAATCAGCGCGTCCGGCTTTTTCACACTCGGTGCGGAAATCGGCGACAACCACCGACTGACCTACAACTGGATGACCTTGCGCCAGACCACGGATCGCACCCAACGTGAATCGGGTTTGAACAAGGATGCTGAAGGTGGGGATGTGCAGTTCACGCTGCTGGAATGGACGGAACGAGAGGTGATATCCAATCAGCTGCTCGGAGACCATGTGATACCGCAGCTTTGGGATATGCAAATCAACTGGGCTTACACCCAGGCTGATGCCGAGGCTGACGAACCGGGCACCCGTACCTATCGTTATGATCCCGACCAAACCACCCCATCAACAGACGACCTGATATTCTCACTGCGCAACGATGGTAACCAGTGGCGGTGGAGCACCCTGGATGACACCAGCGAAAACTGGAGTCTGGCCATCAGCCAGCCGCTCAAGTTCTGGAAGAAAATGGACATCAAGCTGCAGGCCGGGCTGGATGATGTCACCAAGGAGCGTGATTCCAACGTGCGCCGCTTTGCTTTCCAATCCAGGGGTCCCCTGTCCGGCAACCTGGACCTGCGACGTAATCTCAATCCCGAAGACATCCTGTTTGCCGACACAATCGACCCCGTTGGCTGGCAACTGGGCGATTCCACCATCGCTACCGATGCTTACACCGCTGACCAGAGCATTGATGCGTGGTTTGTGGCCGCTGATTTTTTCTGGGATGAATGGTTACGCCTGACCGGCGGTGTTCGTCAGGAAAAATCCGACCAGTCGGTGACCACTTTCGACATTTTTGATCCGAATCGCAACCCGGTGGTTTCTGCCCTTGAAACTGACGATCTGTTCCCATCGCTGACCACCACACTGGTATTCGGCGATCACCAGATTCGCGGCGGCTATGGTGAAACCACCAACCGCCCGGACTTCAAGGAACTGTCACCTTCATTGTTCAAAGACCCGATTCTGGACCGGCAGGTGATCGGCAACCCGGACCTCGTGGCAGCGTTCCTCAAGAATTATGACCTGCGCTGGGACTGGTATTTCCAGCAGAACAACTTTGTCTCTCTGGGCGGGTTTTACAAGGAATTCACTAATCCGATTGAAACGATTATCGTGGCTGGCGCAGCCCAGATTACGACTTATGCCAATGCAGAGGCGGCAGATAATTTCGGTGTCGAAATTGAACTGTATACCGACCTCGGCCTGTTGGGGCGCTGGTGGGGAAAACGTGAATTATGGGAGCGGTTTTACGTTAACACCAATTATGCCTGGATCGAGTCAGATATCACGTTGGCAGAAGACAGCTCGGTAGTGCAAACCTCTTCCTCGCGCCCCTTGCAGGGACAATCCCCCTACGTTTGGAACTTCCAGCTGGGCTACGATGATCTCGATCGGGGCATCAATACGGCTTTGCTCTACAACATATTTGGCGAACGCATTGTTGACGTTGGCACCAATGGAGCGCCGGATATTTACGAGGAGCCGCGCCCCCAACTCGATTTTATCTATTCGCAGAGGGTCACTGAGCACTGGAAATTCCAGTTCAAGGCCAAGAATCTGCTGGACCCGGACGTGGAAATTACTCAGGGGCCTGAAACACGCATCCAGTTTTCGGTGGGGCGGGAATTCAGTGTGTCCGCTGAATTCAATTACTGAGTAAGCCCTGGGTCAAACCAAAAGTGGTTTATCAGAGTGATTTTGAAAAAAATTATTCTGGTTTGTTGTCGGAATTGCTGTCTGTTTTGACCAGGGAAAGGATATCCAGCGACGACTTGTCTTTATGGATATGCCTGATGTCTTTGCCGTGTACCAGATAGAAGATGTACTCAGCGATATTCTGGCAACGATCGCCCATACGCTCGATGGAACGGATGGCCCAGAGCAGGTTCAGCATGAAGGGGATGGCGCGGGGATCCTCCGCCATCTGGCTCATCAACTGGCGGGTGATCGCCCAGTATTTCACGTCCACCCGTTTGTCCAGATCAAACACGGCCATGGCCGTGTTGACATCGGTGCGTGCAAAAGCGTCCAGCACGCGGCGTAGCATGTCCCGCACCAGGAGACCCATATGCTCCAGTTCTTCACGCACTTCCTGATCGATGGTTCCATTGAGTTCATCGGCCACCATGCGGGCAACACGCTTGGCTTCATCGCCAATGCGCTCGAGGTCCGTAATGGTTTTGATCACGGCCATTACGAGGCGTAGATCGGAGGCGTTGGGATGGCGCTCGGCCACGATACGGGTGCACTCCTCATCAATCGCCACTTCCATGGCATTGATGCGATAGTCGTTATCAACCACAGCGCGGGCCAGCTCAATATCGCCCTCTACCATGGCTTGTACAGCCTGGGTCAGTTGCTCTTCAACCAGACCGCCCATGCGAAGCACATGGCTGCGAACCTGCTCCAGTTCCTGGTTGAATTTATGCGCGATGACCTGTGCTTCAGTACTCATAACCACCCGTGTTCCCTGGTCCAAAGACCAATTTGCAGTGCTATCTTACCGTTTTAGCCCTGTCACCGCTTGCCCAGCTCGTCGCCCTCGAAGGATATTCCGCAATCGCCGTTGGCTTTAAGACACATGATCGAGCATGTCCAACATTCAAATTAGCAGACAGACGTGACGTGATTTTTACAGTGCGGTCCAAATGCGCTTTTGCGTGCAAGCCCAACGCTGTTTGGCGTTTTGCGTGTAACATCGAGCAACAAGTAACCGAGCAACAAGTAACATTGAGCAACCAAACAGATTCGCAATGAACTGCAGCAAAATGCCTATGCCATACCATAGTCCCGATCCATCATGAAAAAGTTCCGCATAAGCCATTGTACCCGGCAGGATTTACCCGTCGCGCAAGCCTGGCTGGCCGGTCGGGAAAATTTCGTTCTGCCAGCCAAGCTCCCCCGATTGAAGCCACTGGTGAACGATGGCTGCCTGCTGCTGGCGGGCCCCGAGTCGGCTGACGGGCAAGGCTTGCTGGGCCTCGCTGGGCTGGATTTGCATTCAGGCAGCATCCATCTGCTGGTGGCAGACAGGAATTCAGTTTTACCTGCCTTGCTGGAAGCCACTGAGCGACTGGCCGTATCGTTCGGCATGCAGCACTGTCATGTGCGCATAGGCTCGGGCGAAGAACAGCGCCTGATAAAGCACGGTTACCGGCCTGATCCAGGCGCGAACGGGTTGTTCCATCGAAGCCTGTTAAAACGCTTGACGTTCGCAGCCCGCAAGGCGGCGAAAATGCAGCATGACCTCGGCCTGCCCGCAGACTATGGCAGAACCCATCGGCTGCGTTTACAGCCTGAACCCAGTCAACTGGCTTCGATTGGCCCGGATGTGTTCGGGCGCGAGCAATTCCTGACCCCGTCTGCGGCAAACGCCTTGCGTGCCATGATTGCAGCCGCTGCGGGCGACGAAATCGAGCTTCAGGTGGTGTCTGCTTTTCGCTCAGCGGATTACCAGTCGGGGCTGTTACGGAACAAGCTGGAGAAAGGCCAAAGCATGGAACAGATTTTGCGGGTTTCCGCGGCACCTGGTTACAGCGAACATCACAGTGGACGGGCGGTGGATTTGACCACGCCGGATTTCCCGGTTCTGGAAGAATGTTTTGCCGACAGCGCGGCATTTGCCTGGCTCAGCCAAAAAGCGGCCAGGTTTGGATTCCAGCTGTCCTATCCGCGGGACAACCACCATGGCGTAGCTTACGAGCCGTGGCACTGGTACTACGCGACTTGAATCAATACTCAACCAAGGCGGGGTCAGTTTTGACCCCAGTCACCCTGGCTCACCCCGCATTAGTGAAGGCTTAATGGACTGCACCGGAAAATTCTATGGTTTGTCCGGATATTTTCTGGGTATGCGGGGGCAAGTCATAAGGCAGCTGGATATGTTGCAAACCAAGCCGTACCAATAACTGGCGCATCTCACTTTGCAACAGCGGGTAGAGCTGGCGCGTCAGGCTGGCATTGTGGCGCATGAACTCAGCCAGGTCGATTGGCTCTCCACCCGTTTGCAGGTAAACCGCCTCCACGCTGACCACAGCCCGGAAGCGCGCCTTTGCTCCACTGGCATTACTCTCGCAACCCAACCGGGCGCTGACCCGATACGACGGCAATTCCGTGCCCGAATCGGCTTTGACCAGTCGTGGCGCCAGGTTCAACTCCACCTTGGCCTCCTGGCTTCCTGGCTCAGGGGGCGAATGCAGCAACTCCGCCTGCAAGGACGTTAGCTGCACATGTTGCAACATGAAGTGGTCAAGCAGATTCATAGGCAAAATGTCTCTTCCATAAAATCGGTATCCGCAAAATGGTGCGCTGCCTTTATAAGCACAGAAATGCACCCAGCCTGGTTACTTTTCAAGCCAGTTGCGGGTTTTGCTATTGTCATCCGCTCATCAACCTGGTATCCGCAGCGCGCCAGAAATACCAGCTGGCCACTGAGCGGTAAGGAGCCAGATGACGGGTGCGCTGGAGCACTTGCGCCGGATCGGGCAATTGCCGCATGCGGTAAACCACCTGTACGCCTTTTTGCACACCGAGGTCGGTGGCTGGCATCACATCCGGCCGTCCCAGGTTGAAGATCAGCAGCATTTGCGCCGTCCACGGCCCAATACCGCGCACTGCACACAGGTTTGCAATAACAGCCGCATCATCCATGACAGAGAGTTGACGAGAGTCCGGCAGCTGGCCAGCCAGCGATTTTTCAGCCAGGTCCTGAATCGCCAGAACTTTAT
>JBGTHE010000372.1:0-2237 GCA_041746335.1 Lysobacterales bacterium
GCCGCTGTCTCCAGTGCGCTACGGGTAATGGCTTCAGCATCCATTTCGGTGTGCCGGAGCAAGGCAAGGGCGGCAGCCTGGGCGAACGGACCCCCTGAGCCGATGGCGATCAGCCCGAGTTCCGGTTCTATCACATCACCGTTTCCGGAGATCAGCAGGGAATTTTGCGCGTCAGCAATCGCCAGTAATGCTTCGAGGCGTCGAAGCATGCGGTCTGTGCGCCAATCTTTGGCTAACTCCACGGCAGAGCGGACCAGATGCCCTGAGTGCTTCTCCAGCTTGCCTTCGAAACGTTCGAACAGGGTGAAGGCGTCGGCGGTCGCACCGGCAAACCCGGCTATTACCTGGTTCTTGTACAGCCGCCGCACTTTGCGGGCATTGGCTTTCATTACTGTGTTGCCGAGGGTGACTTGCCCATCGCCGCCCATGACGACGAGGTTCCCTCGGCGCACAGAGCATATGGTGGTTCCGCGGTACTGTTCCATGATTTTCCCTGCCTTGAAGATAACCCAAGTGCGTGGTTTTCAGACGCTGCTTGAGGATACTGATGTTGGGTTTGAAAAATCTGGGGCCGTGCCCGAGCGTTTACAAGCGGGTAACTACTGTATTGGTGCCCTGCTGTAGCTGGCGCCGCACATAAGCTTCGAGGGCACTTGCTGCACCGCCGGAAATGCTGGCAGTCTGTCGGCCCTGAGTACCTGATGGGCTACAATAGCCGCTCAGGTTGCTGGAGTACTTCATGAAGCCACCATTGCAGAGCGTGCTCATCCTGGGTGGCGGTTCTGCCGGTTTTATTGCTGCGCTGACTTTCCGGGCCATGTTGCCGCAAATGCGGGTTACAGTGTTGCATTCTTCTGGCATCCCCGTCATCGGTGTGGGTGAATCCACCACCCGGGCCTTGCCGGCCTTTCTGCACGGTACGCTTGCGCTGGATCGGCAGGCATTCTACCGGGATGTTCGTCCGATCTGGAAAGTGGGCCAGCGGCTGGACTGGGGCGCCAAAGACCGGCCGCATTTTAACTATCCTTTTGATGCCTTCCTGACCAACAAGCGGCCCGAGCTGCGGTTGGCCAACATGCATTACTGCCTGCACGACATGAGCCACGCCGGGCTCAGTTACAGTCAGATGGACCAGATGCGCTCTCCGGTATTTGTCGATTCAGCTGGCCGCGTCACCATGCGCGAGCGCTTTGGTTATCACATCGAAAACAAGCGCTTCCTGGATTTCCTGGAGAAGACCGCAGCTGAACGTGGTGTGCGAATCCTCGATGGCCAGGTGCAGCAGGTGGTTCAGTCCGAAAACGGTGATGTCGCCTCATTGAATCTCAAGGATGGCTCAGTCGTTGCAGCGGACTTATATGTGGACTGTTCCGGATTCCGCTCGCTGCTGTTGGGTGACACCCTCGGAGTCAAGCGTGTGCCCTACAGCAACAACCTGTTTGTGGATTCTGCTGCAGTGGGTTCCTGGAAACGCGACACGCCCATCATTCCCTACACCAAGGCCAATACCATGGAACATGGCTGGTGCTGGAATATCGAATTTACCGAGCACATCACCCGTGGGTATGTTTTTTCCTCGCAATTCTGTTCCGATGAAGAAGCGATTCGTGAGCTGAAACAGAAAAACCCCAAGCTGGGTGATGATATCCGCATCATTCGTTTCCCCTCAGGGCGCTATGAGAATTTCTGGGTGCGCAATGTGATTGCGATTGGTAATTCATCCGGCTTTGTCGAGCCCCTCGAAGCCACCGCCCTGCAACTCATCGTGGAGCAGCTGCGCTTTGCCACCAAGGCTTTGCTGGACAGCGACGGTGATCCACCGCAAGCCATGATTGATTTTGAAAATTACCGCTATCGCGAGCGCTGGGATGATGTGCAGGATTTTCTGGCAGTGCATTACAAATTCAACCAGCAGAGTGATTCGCCGTTCTGGCAGCATTGCCGGGCTGTAACGGATCTCGGCAAGGCGCAGGAGTTTGTCGATTATTACGTCAAAGCCGGGCCTTCAATTCTATCCCTGGGGATGTTCGGTGAGCGCAGCATTTTTGGTTACGATGGCTACATGAACATGTTGCTGGGCATGAAGGTTCCGACTGAGCGTCCTCCACGGCTCAGCGATGCCGACATCTCTGGCTGGAAAAAACATCAGTGCGAAATCCATCAGTGGGCGGGCAGTGCATTGGCCCCTGAAAAAGCCCTGGAGCTGGTGCACAGTCCAGGCTTTAACTGGCAGGCGG
>JBGTHE010000373.1:0-3486 GCA_041746335.1 Lysobacterales bacterium
AATGGAATGGTAGGTGGCAGGCCGTGGGCATCTTCAACGAGCACGCGGTTCTGCTCGACTTTGTGAATACGGTAACTGTTGTTGCCCAACTGGAAAATATCACCCGGCAGGCTTTCAAAGGCAAAGTCCTCATTCAGCGTCCCAACGCGGTAACCCTGGGGCTGCAGGATAACGTCGTAATCGAATTGATCCGGAATGGCACCACCATTCTGCAAGGCCGTGAGACGGGCCATGGGCCTGGCGCGTAAACGGCCATTGATAGCGTCGTGATGCAGGTAGGCGCCACGGCGTCCGCGCCGGGTGGCATAGCCGTCCGCCAACATATCCACGATCTGGTCAAAGGCTGGTCGCTCCAGCTGGCGATAAGGCCAGGCAGTTCTGACCAGGGCATGGAGCTCGGCCGTATCCCAGTCCCGTGTGCTGAGCTCTGCAATCAATTGTTGGGCCAATACGTCGAGCGGTGCCTGAGGGATATGGACCTGATCCAGCATACCCTGCTCTACCGACCGCAATAATGCGATGCATTCGATCAGGTCATCACGACTGAGAGGAAACAGCCGACCTTTGGGAATTTCTCCCACGCCATGCCCAGCCCGACCTACCCGCTGAATAAAGGCAGAAATACTGCCGGGTGAACCCAGCTGGCAAACCAGGTCCACATGGCCGATATCAATACCAAGTTCCAGCGATGCCGTGGCCACCAGGGCACGCAGCCGACCCGACTTGAGTGCCTGCTCTGCTTCAAGACGGTGATCGCGCGACAGGCTGCCATGGTGCGCGGTGACAGCAGATTCACCCAGGCTGTCCGCGAAACGCTCTGCCAGGTGCCGCGCCACTCGTTCTGCCAGCCGCCTTGTATTGACGAATATGAGAGTGGTTTTGTGCGTTTCGACCAGGTGTTGCAGCTGGTTGTAAATTTCATCCCAAACTTCGTTGGCCATGACCGCCGACAAAGGCGATTGAGGTACTTCCACGCGCAAATCGCGCTGACGCTGGTGTCCCGTGTCGACAATGCGGCAAGCCCTGCCACCCGTCAGGAAATTCGCGATTTCCTGGATGGGTTTTTGCGTAGCAGACAAGCCGATGCGTCTTGCCGGTTTTGGCAAAAGTGCATCAAGGCGGACCAAGGACAAAGACAGGTGACTGCCGCGCTTGCTCCCTGCCACCGCATGTATTTCGTCAACAATCACTTCCTGAACGGTGGACAGCATGGCCCGCCCTGAAGCTGAGGTGAGCAGCAGGAATAAAGATTCCGGTGTTGTGACCAAAATTTGAGGCGGATGACGACGCATTTGCTCGCGCTCACCCGGTGTGGTATCGCCCGTTCGTACCATGGCACGTATGCCGGCCTTGCCCATACCCTCTACTGCCAGCCAGTCTTCTACTCCCTGAAGGGGTAGCTGCAGGTTCTTCTCGATATCGTTAGAAAGAGCTTTAAGTGGCGATACATACAACACCTGCACCGACTCGGGCAGAACCCCTTCACGGCTTTCCAGCACCAGGCGATTGATGGCACACAGAAACGCTGCAAAGGTTTTACCGCTGCCTGTCGGCGCGGCGATGAGTACATCATGGCCCTGTTCGATTTCCCGCCAGGCCGCCAGCTGCACAGGCGTTGCCGCAGCGAAACTGCGATCAAACCAGGTTTGCACGGCGGGATGAAACATGGCTCTATAGTACCAGTAAGTTTCTCAGAACCTGCGAATCAAACCCGGCGTCCCAGCAGGAGGGACATCGCGACTATCTCGCCCCTGGCCCCACCGGCCGCCATTGGGCCGAGCGTAAACGCCATTCACCCTCCTGCATTTGCCAGAGGCTGGTGACTTCGTATAACTGACCGGTATCCGGCATCCAGCCTTCCCCGCCAGTTAATAGAATCTGGAATCGCGCTTCAGCCTCATCGACGCCGGCCGCCTGGACCGTTATCGGTAGAATTTGGGCATGCACACGTTTATGACGACGAAGCTGGTAAAGCAGCATGGCGTTCAGCTGATCGTGTTTGAACTCCCCGCCCTGGCCGTAAAAATCCTTTGCCACGAAATCCATGAATTCGCGTCGCTCACCCGCTTCGATATGCGCCTCCATGTTGCGGATGGTGGCGATGATCTGTTGCTCCAGGGTGACCTCGGAGCTGCAGCCACCCATCAGTCCAGTCGTAAGACAGGCCGAAATTATTACCAGCTTGAGCAGATTATTCAGGATGGCGATCCAGCTTCAGCAGGATCCACTTCGCCCAAATAGGCTTCCAACAGATGAGATGAGACCACGATCAGGTCATGTTCGGTCACCAGGCCAACCAGTTTGCCGTCGCGCAACACGGGCAAGCAGGCTAACTGCTTTTCGCGCATCAGGCGGATGGCTTCGACAGTGCTGGTTTCGGGGCTGACCGTTATTGGGTCAGGGTTCATGATCTCACCGACACTGATGCTGGCAGCCTCACTGAGCCGGCCATTGGCCACCAGGCGCAGCAGGGCTCGATGGGATATCAACCCGACCAACTTTCCGGAGTCGTCTTCTACCGGGATATGCCGCACGTGACGCCAGTCCATCAAGGTAGCCGCAAAGTCAACGATATCGTCAGTTCTGACGGTAAACAGATCTGTCGTCATGAACTGGCCCACGTGGCGGTAACTTTCGCGCCAGTCCTGCTTCTCGCAAAAATTGGCCAATTGCCACTCGGCAATTGGATGACCAGAAGACTGCTGATGCACCAGGCTGCTGACCAGGCCGCGCATGCGCTGGTTCTGGGTGCCCTGCTCGCCCATATTTTCCAATGATTCCAATAGCCAACGGGCGCCAGTGCGGCGTTTGATGACCCGGTCTTCGAGCACGCCCAGATAGCGGTCGATATCGCCGCGATCTACAGCCATCTGTTCCAGACCTTCCCGCGCCAGGGGCAGGAGCTGTTGGACGATCAACTCCTTGGCGGGCTTATAGGTATCGCCAAACCAATTCATCTGGGCCCGTATCCCTTCACGGGCAGCAGCGAGAAAATTGGTTTTCACATCATCAAAACGGATTCGGTCGCGCACATTGGGATGCTGTTCAGCCATGCCCGCCATCATGCCGATAAAGAAAGCGGCATTGGCCATTTCATCCACAATGGTGGGTCCGGCCGGAATAACGCGGTTCTCAATGCGCAGATGAGCCTCGCCATTGCTGACTCCGAAGCAGGGTCTGTTCCAACGGTAAACCGTGCCATTGTGCAAACGTAAGGCATTCAGGCTGGGCACTTCGCCCCGCTCCACCATGGCCAGGGGATCGTCTTCCGTGTCGGTGGTGAGCAGGATACGATTGCGCGCGATATCGTCCTTGAAAATTTCGGTGACCGATTCATCAATCCAGCGATCACCAAAGTGCACCCGCGGATGCTGGCCTCTCGCCTGGTGGGCGCTGGAGCGCGAATCGATCGAATGCTCCATCACGGCGATGCGAGTTTCGTGCCACAGGCGCCGGCCCAGCAACAGGGGTGAATTGACGCTGGCT
>JBGTHE010000374.1:0-2580 GCA_041746335.1 Lysobacterales bacterium
GACACCGTCGGGCTGATTCAGGCCTTCAACTCCGGTCAGGAAAGCAGCCACCAGATCCGTACGTGGGAAGAGATTCGGTGCCTGGACCCCCGGGAACAGGATTTCGATCAGTTCCGGCAGAGTTGGATTGGTCACGTACAGCGCGAATTGCCCGTCGTCAACCGGCATGCTGATATTGAAGAGATCCTTATCCGGAAGGCCAATCACAACTTCGTTAACCAAAGGCGAACCGAGTCGTGACACCTGCGTAAACGGACCGCGGTTGAAAACGAACTGTCCCTTGTTGTTAAGAGTGTCCTGAATCATGCGCGTCTTGGCGACACTGGCAGTCGTCCAGCCACCGATGATGCCGCTGTCAGTTCCGGACTCAGTCAGACAACTCTTCGGCACTTCCAGCGCCAGAGTCGTAATATTCTTGTCTTCAAGTGTGTTGGGCTCGGCATCTCTTGGTCCCACCGGATTCTCGATATTGACCAGGTCGAAGACTTCGCCCAGATTGACGACAAAGCCTTCCTTCCGCTGGCCGACAAACAGGCGACCCGCACCGCACTCAGGAATGTTGACGTCATAGATATGATCATCGGCATAAGCTGCATACTCGGGCAGTGTTTTGTTACCAATGTTGTCTACCGGCTTAACAAACGTTCTGGAGCCACTAGCGGCGTTAGTAAGAGCGCTGCCGCTTGAATAAAACTTTAAGTCGCCGTTCTTTTTGACATCAATTATGCCAACCTCGAAGGTTTCGATGACGTTCAGGTTCTCGGTGTCCATTCCTGAGGGACCAATCCCGCCTTTCTGCTTCAGCGGAATGGGAACAACTTCACCTCCGACCGGCAGTGCGAAACCCAGAATTTCCGAAGAAAAAGTAAATTGGAATGTAACGTCACGTATAGCATCGCCATCGTTGTCAATGTGTATTTCGTAGAGCGCTTCATCATCCAGTTCGAAATAATTCGGCCCGCCGTACGCATCCTGCAGCGGAATGTAGTTGGCCAGCAGAGTGACATAATCCTCCCGGCCAGATTCGTAACTGTTGAACATGTAGAAGTCTGTGCCATCCACTTTGGGCAGGCCAGTGATGAACGGCGCTTCCCGGTGGCTGGATGCCATTCCCGCTAGTGGTATCAATCCACCGATGAGAATCGCTCCGATGGTGCGTGTTAAAAGTGCCCTGCTTTGGTAAAATTTTTTCATGAAGTTCTCCATCCAGGTTTTCCGCGTATCGCGCAGAATTCAAGCACTGTGGGTGCAGGTGTAAGAGAACACACCGGCGATAAACAGGACGTGAGCTCTTCTGTTCACAGTACGTTCACGCCGGCGATCAGGCTTAAGTGACGGAAAGCTGCGCTTGATCCGTCCGTGAATAATCGGCCAGTCATCGAACATGCTGAGGCGCGGGTACTGTGAACCTGTGAAATCGGTTAGCATGCGTCAACCCCAACCAAGGACTCTGAATGAAAAATTCATCGCTTCTGATCCCCCTGTTGCTTATCGTGGCCGTGCCCGCAACTGCACGGGCCAGCGACTACTCGGAACTGCTTGCGCTGTTCCAGCAATGGCGCAGCTTCGAACAACCTCCACTGCGGGATGGTGCGCCCGACTACACCGCCGCGACCTTTAAAGCGAGGCACAAGGAATTCCGGCTGTTGGAACAACGCCTGAATGCCATTGACACAAGCGGCTGGACCATCCCGCAGCAGGTTGACTGGCAGCTGGTGAAGGCTGAAATGAATGGTTTTGATTTTAACTATCGGGTTCTGCAATCCTGGGTGCGCGACCCCGCATTTTACGAAACCATCTGGACTTATCGCAGCGATGTACCGGGCCATGAAGGGCCTACCCATCATGCTCTGACTGAGCTCTGGACCTATGAATTTCCCCTGAGTCCGGAACAGCAGAAAGCCTTGATTGCGGACCTCAGCGTGATCCCACCCCTGATGCAACAGGCCCAACTCAACCTGACTGGCAATGCCCGCGAACTGTGGATGGCCGGCATTCGCAATATCCGCAGCCAGCGGGCAAACCTGGATGCGATAACCGAAAAGACGGCGGAGCTGAATAATCCCGAACTGGCGCAGGTTATTGAAGACAGCAAGCAGGCCACAGATGAACTGATAGCATGGCTGGAAGCCCAGGCCCCCAGCAAAACGGGCCCATCCGGTATCGGCAAGGACAACTACAGCTGGTATCAGCAGAACGTGCACCTGTTGCCAATGAGCTGGGATGATGAGGTGAGGCTGCTGCAACGCGAGCTGGACCGTGCCTGGTCCTCCCTGAAGCTCGAAGAGCATCGCAATCGCAATCTCCCGCCCATGAAAGCCGCAGCGTCACCCGCCGAGTACAACGCAATGGCAGACCGAGCTGCCAGCCAGTTGATAGCGTTTTTGCGCGACCAGGAAATCGTCACGGTGGCGGACTATTTTGAACCGGCTTTACGCGAACACCTCGGCGAATTCGTCCCCGAAGAAACTCGCAATTTTTTCTGGATAGTCACGCATTACGACCCACTTCCGCTCTACTCCCACTTCTGGCATTGGTTCGAACTCGCTCGCATGGATAATGCTCCGCATGCCAGCCCGG
>JBGTHE010000375.1:0-4354 GCA_041746335.1 Lysobacterales bacterium
CGTATGCGGGCCCCCATCACTTCGAATAATTTCCTGAGCTATGTGTTGAGTGGGCACTATGACAACACCATTTTTCACCGGGTGATGCCGGGCTTCGTGGTACAGGGTGGAGGTTACACCGCGGACTTCGAGGAGAAAACATTGCGCCCTGCGATCTACAATGAGTCGGGCAACGGGCTGGAAAATTTGCCCATGACTGTGGCCATGGCTCGGTATGACGATCCCCATTCCGCTACCAGCCAGTTTTTTGTGAACCTCGCTGCAAACACTTCTCTGGATCCCAATTCGCGCAGCTGGGGATATAGCGTATTTGGTTCGGTGGTTTCTGGACAGGATGTGGTCGAAGCCATCGGCGCTGTTGCTACCTCCTATAACCAGGCTTTGGATGCTACTGATGTTCCTGTGAACACCGTTATGCTGAAGAAGGCCAGCGTGATTGAATAGTTCGCGCCCAGGCCAGCTTTCGAAATGACTGAACCTGCAGGCAACAGCGAGCCGGGCAATGTGCGCAAAGTCTGGTCAGCACAAGAAATATTCCTGGTAACGGGCTTGGCGTTCGCGGTAATTCTCTCTTCACTCAGCGTTGTAGATGAGTTCGCCAAGGATGACCTGGATTCCTTGTTTCAGCGAGCCTTGATCAGTTTTGCCATGGCGCGAACGTTGAACGGTGTGATTTCCGCAGTACAGGGAACCGAAGTAGCACTGCAGCCCGCTGGAGTGGGGCTCACTCTGACTCCTGGCGAAATTCTGGACCCGATCAATGATCTGGTTGAGCGGTTTTCCTGGATCATGCTGGGTGCCACCATCTCGCTGGGAATCCAGCAGGTTATGTTGGATGTTGGCCACTGGTGGGGACTGCGCATTACGTTGCTTGCCTTATCCCTGGCCTGGCTGGCAATTCGTATATTTCGCGTACGTAAATCATCTGCCAATCCGGGCACTCTGGAAGTTTTCCTGATGTACGCAATCATTGCCGGTCTGTTCATTCGTTTTGCGGTGCCCGTCGCGCTTATCGCCAATGAAGCTGTGTACCGTCTATTTCTCGAATCACGCTATCTCAGCAGTACTCAGGAACTCGAATCGGCAGGTAAGGCCATAGAAGGCATTGAGTCCGGAAAGGGCTCGGGTTCGGATTCGAATGGCCGTGCACCAACCAGCGCAACACAATCCATTTTTGGAAAAGCGTTTGAAGGGGCACGAAAAACCCTGGATTTCGAGCAGCGACTGAAAGATATAAAAAATCGCACCGGCAATATGATTGAACACCTGGTGCAGCTCAGTGTGGTGTTTATTCTTCAAACGGGCATTTTGCCGCTGCTATTTCTCTGGATGTTGCTGTCCATTTTCCGGAGTATTCTACAAATCCGCCCCTTTCGTTCGCCAAAAATCTAATAAATTATTGGATTTGTTGATATTTTTAAGTTATAAATTATTTTTCTAAATTTCGTGGTTCAAATATTGACAAATATGTCCAATAGGAGCAATATTGTCACTAAGGCGGCAATGTAATGATGCAAGGGGGGGAATCAGGAAGGTTTAAAGAGAACTCAGTGACTGGTGCCCAAAATGAGGAACACCAGTTGCGCGCGGACAGCTTCTCTTTCTTTCTGATGGAGTGAGGTCTGGGAAGGTGACGACCCAGACCTCGCTTTTTGTCGCAATCAAAAAAAAATCTACCTGTGTCACTTCTAAACGACCACCAATCAGGGGTATAGACGAGGAGGGCTTTATGCCTGATTCCAGGGAAGCTCAATTACAGGAAGTAACAATTCTTACCCGAGCCGTTGAAAACGTTTTTCGCAAATTGATTCGTTTCCTGGTGGGCAGGATCTCTCTGGTGAAACTGCAGGAGATGATCAGCTACATCTATGTTCAAGAGGCTGAAAGTCGGATGAGGGAAGATTTATCTGGTAAAAGCATATCGCTCACTAAAATGGCGTTGATGACAGGATTGGACACACGTGCCATCACGGCCATAAGGGAAAAAATTGAACAATGCGATGGCGCATTTCAACAGCTCTTGCTAAAAGATTTAACCCCGGAAAGCGCAATCGTTGAAGCGTGGTCAGCAAGAATTAAGAAAAGTTCGAAGAAGGGAAGTGAAAAATTCCGAACTTTGAAGTTTGGATGCGAGAATGATGAGTTTGAAAAATTGGTTAGAGCCACGATTAGTACTCGTGGCGTGACGACTCAGTCTTTAATTCAAACACTGCTTTCTACAAATAGCATCAGTCTCGATAAAACGCGAAAAACTATAAAATTAATGGTGGACCACTATTCTCCGTACCTATCTAACGATGAGCCAAATATGGTAAACGCAGCTTTTTCTGCAATATCAAATTTAATTTCAACTATCGAACACAATGTTAGCGTTAGTGTTGAAGACCGTATGTTTCAAAGACAGGTTTGGACATTTCGTTTACCCGCTAAAAAACTCCTGCACTTTCGCAATACAATACGAGAAGTTTTGAAAGAAATGGAACAGGAGGCCAAGGATCAGGTAGCACGCTGGGAGGTGGCTACCTTCGATGGAGATCTGCTGAGCGCTGGCATCGGATTTTATTACTTCGAAGAGCGGGCCCCAGAAGGTAAGCCATCTGAGTAACTCTTTCACAAAAATAACTTCGAAAATTGGCACCCCGGGCAGGAATCGAACCTGCGACCTTCCGCTTAGGAGGCGGATGCTCTATCCACTGAGCTACCGGGGCAATTTGTAATGCGCTGTGATTTTAGCTGTATCAGTCTGAATTAACCATTTCAGCAGTTGCAGGGCATGGGATGTGTACACCCTAGTGAGCTGGTAACGGATCAACTCGCGGAGTTAAGATGACTTATCAGCTTTTCAGTGATGAGGGGATAGCGCCAGCCGCGAAGCCGTAGCGGAATGTCAACTTTACTCTCCACCGCTCGCAGCAATGTCTCCAATACTTTCCTTGAAGCGAGCAATGCGGGATCAACTCCGTAAGCGTCAGCTTCAGCCTGCACAATTTTGCGCATTCCGTCCAGAACCCGCTTCTGATGATTGTCCAGTGGCACGATAGCGTGGGCTGGCTCTGAAGAACTCAAGCCTTCCCGAACAGCAGCCAGCACAGCTTCAGCGTGCTTTTGCAAAAAGCGGTCATGAAGACCTTCAACCTCTTGCAGCCCGGACAGTGAATCGGGCACCTGACGTGCGATTTGCATCAAAGCAGCATCTGAAATAACAAAGCCTCTGGCCATGTTTTTGTTTTTCGCATGTTCTTCTCTCCACGCTGCCAATGCCCTGAGAACTTTTAATTGGGCCGTATCCAAGTGGGCTGCGCCGCCCAGCCTGAGGTAGGCTAGATCAGGCTGAAGACTTTCGCGACCTTGGGCAGTCAAACGGTCAGCTTCTTCCTCAAGCCATGACCACTTGTCTTGAGCCTGCAGGGTTGAGCGAACTTCCTCAATCAACTGTGGCAGGAAAACCACATCCGTAGCCGCATAGTGTAACTGCCTCGCACTGAGCGGCCTTCGCAGCCAGTTTGAGCGGGTCTGATCCTTATCAACTTCAATTCCTGTGAGCCATTTGATGGCATTGTGATAGCTCATTTGCAACGGTTGGCCGATTATGGCGCAGGCGATTTGAGTGTCTGCCACCGGCTGCGGTGAAACCTGCAAGGCATGCCACAAAACTTCAAAATCTTCCGAGGCGCTGTGAAAAACCTTGAGAATATTCCGATTTTCAAACATGAGACGCAGAGGCTGCAGCTCAGTAATTTTAATCACATCAACCAGCCAGGCTTGCTGACCATCTGAAACCTGTACGAGTCCTAATTCTGCCCGATAGGTTCGTTCTCGCAGAAATTCTGTATCGATGCCCAATACTGCGGCTTGGTCCCATGCTAAAGCTGCTTTCGCCAATTGTTCGTTGGTTTCGAGAAGTATTGGCTGCTCTGCAGCTTGCAAGGCCGCTTGTATTTGCTCTGAAATTGCCATGAATTTAACTGAAAAATCGCATCCGAAAAGGTTGGTTAAATATTGTTTGTAAACAATATTGTCAAAAAAGCTTGCTGCTTGTCGTTAATACGGTTCTGGGGTAAGGTGACGACACTATCGAATGGCAATCCACGCATACCGCGAATCGCCGCAGTGCGAATGTTACAGGCAAGGGACTTTGCATGCACTCTGCTGTTTGGGCTACCGACGTGACGATGATGTGCCGGCTGAGCAGTTACTTGATTACTCCATCGCTGATTTTGGCAGCGGTTCTGCTTTTTTATGCACCCCATCTTCAAGCTCAGGAAGCCAATCTGGGTGACGAGCGTCAAGCTATCGATGCTACCGAAACTGAAGAGACCCCGGACAGTACCAACAACGAACGCCGTGTGCAGCG